>NZ_JAPYKW010000001.1:300000-599215 GCF_036632095.1 Chlamydia sp. 04-14 | reverse complement strand
CCCCCCCCCCCCCCAGACAGAGAGCTATCCTTTTGAAGCTTTTCTAATAGAGAATTGAGATCGGCATGTGCCTCTGTATATTTTTCATTGATCTCTTCTAATTTCTTAGAAGCTTGGTCTTTATTCTTAAGTAATGTCTTGAGCTCAAGATGTATCTTCCTGTATTCCTTTGACAACTTAAGTAACTTTTTTTCCTCTTCTTCTATTTGAGAAGTACTCTTAAAGATCTCTTGCTTTAACTGAACAATTTTCGCATCTTCAGCTGGCCTATCTATTCTATGTGTCTTCTTAAATAAAGAACGAAAACCTAGGCAACTGGCTCCTATAGTCAAAAATATACTACCCACAGCCATAGAAACCCCTAAAGTCACCATGGTATAAAGTGATCCCAACTCAAATCCAAAAATAATAGTACAGGCTACTCCTGCCGCTAAAATGAGCAGACCAAAAATTATGGCAACTAGATTGGCTACTTTATAAGCTCGAGAATCAATATAAGAATTAGATTGCGTATGAACTATATCTAAAGAATTAGAATTACATGAAGGTACGCTCTTCATAAATCATTAACCATCAAAATAATAAAATCCCAACAATTAAAAACCCCAGCCTTCTTTCATTGCAACTACTTTATCTTCAATGGTTTAATCAAAATTTTAAATTAAAATAAAATGAATTTATATATTGTAGATCAAAAACTTAGAAAATGACCTTAAACAATCCTATAAGAGCTATTTCTAATTTGGAAGTGAGTATGAATTTAAACGATAAAGTTATTCCACTCATAAATGAATGGAATAACTAGAAAGAATAGAGCCCCGCATAAAGCAAAACTCTAAATTAAAGTTAAAAAAGATGTTTAGTTTTTATCATCGAGGATGTCTTGAATTTTCTTCTGATCTTCAGGAGATAAAGAACTCTTCATCAATTGACAGGTTGCTTTGAGTTTCTCTACATTCTTTTGGGATTTAATGAGATCTTTAGTTAAATCATTGGTGTTTCTAGAACCTTCAAGTTCTCTTTCTAATTTACCCTTATCACCTTCAAGACCCACTATAGTTGCTTTAAGATCAACAATTTTTTTGTTGGCTTCCTCTAATTGTGTTTGCAGCATAGTTTTTTGGAATCCAGACACTTCTGCTTTAGAATAGTGGACTACTCCTGATTCAACATTCTGAAGTGTTGTTTTATCTTTTTTAAATTTATCCAATTCACTAGCTTTTAATTTTATAATTTTTTCCTCATACGAACTGACCATAGCTTGATAGAGAACTAACGTATTCTTTAATCTGATGATTTCTTGTTCTCTATTATTTACTTCTGCTTTCTGTTTTTCCAATTCACTATTAGCAAGATTACACTTCCTTTCAAAATCATCCTTATCTGTCTCCAATTTTGTTTTTTCTTCTTTATTTGTGTTCTTCAGATCACGAAGTTTAATTTCATAATTCGATTTTAAATTCGCGATCTTTGTTTCATACTCTATCCTTTCTCGTTTACGCTCAGCATCTGATTCTGTTTTTTGAGTTTCGTACTCAGACCGATCTTTATCACGAGCTTGTTTCAACTCATTAACAATGGCTTCATATTTAACTTTTAAATCGTTAATCTTCCTCTGATATTCAGCCTTGATCTCATCTTTCTCTTGAGAATGCAACTGCTTCAAACTATCTAAATGCTGTCTATGTAATGCGGCATCTTGTTTGTTTTTCTCTTGAGCTTCTTTTAACTGTTGTTGGAGAATCCTATTCTTATCATTAACGATGTTAACCTGATTACTAATCTCAGTTAACTGTAGAATCTTTTGATTAGCTTCTTTTAGCTGTGCGAGTAGTTTTTCAATCTCAGTTTGCAGTGCAGATCTTTCCTGCTCAGATTTAGCGTTAATATTTCTTAAAGCTTCGCGCAGATCTTCGATTTCTTTACTCTTAGAGTCTACATTTTCTCGCCATGTACGAATCTCTTTTTCTAACTCGTCTACCTTACCTTCAAGAACGCAACGAGCTCTATCTTCTTTAAGCTTTCTGATCTCATCGTTTAACTGTTCTGAAACTTCGATTTTCTCTTGAACAAGCTGAGCAATTTTAGCTTCTAATTCTTTTTGAAGATCATCTTTCGATTGTCTAAGCACAGCAAGAGCTTTCTCTAAATCTTCTTTTGCTGCCACATCAGCTGCATTCTTAGATTCTAATTCTCGAATGCGCGCTCTTAGTTCTACTTCTTGATTTGTAAGGTCAAGAATGCTTGTCTGAAGCTCAAGAATTTTCTCTTCTAAAGAATCAATAAGACTTGTGCAGTCTCTAACTTGTTTCGTTAATAGATCTTGTAAAGTTGTATATGCTGGAACTAGTAGCTGAACTTCTAAGGATTTTTCTTTCTCAATCACTGCTTGATTTGCAGCCTCGAAAGCAGCTACAGCTCCTTGATAAGCTGCTTCAGCCGTTTCAAGGTCATTCTTAGAAGTAGTGACGTCTCTTTGAAGAGAATCCCAACCTTTTGAAGAGGCAACCCCTGAACGACGGGAAAGATCCGCATCTAAAAGAGTTTGCTGTTTGATCTTTTCACTAACAGTGCCGAGCTTGGTTCTTGCTTTTGCATATCTCTTACTAGCATCAAGCATCTCTTTATTAGCATCGTCTCGCTTCTTGATTAACTCTTTGTACTCAGACCTAGCCTTTTCGTAATCTTCTACTACCTTGTCTAAATTCTTACGCGCTTCCTCGATACCACCAGAATTAGAAACGATGTTTTGCTTTAAGTTTGAAATTTTCGTATCATCAATGTAGCGACGCTTAGGCTCGTCTTTCTTCTCAATTCTGATTGTCTTTGAAGTTAAAGAACGACAAGTTAAACAACTTGCTCCTAAAGATAAAAGTAAAACACCCACAGCCACAGAAGCCCCTAAGGCCACCATAGTATAAAGCATACCAAGTTCTGCTCCGAAAAGAACCGAGCAGGCTAAGCCGGCTGCTAAAATAAGTATACCAAATATAATAGCAATAATATTGGCAACTTTATGAGTCCTCGACTCACTAATACAATTACGTTGTATGCACGTTCCCTCTGAAGAGTTAGGAGTGTGCAAAGGCACAGTCTTCATAAGTAACTCACTGTTAAATATTAAAAATCGCAGATAATTGAAGCTGTTGGCTTTCATTTATTGCAACCGTTTTATAAACAGTTACTTACAACGTAAAAGATTATGAAAAATAATTTGAAAAATAATCGTTTTGAGACTAGCCTGTTGAGGCATTTTCTCAGAAATTATCTAAATCGACATAGACCGCGGCCTTCTAGGTTTTGGCGGTGCTTGTTCTAATGCTTCCCGAAGATGTTCTATATGATTTCTTGCACCTCGCAATTCTCTAGCAAGACGCAGTTGGACATAATCCATGAGTCTAGAGCGTTCCTTGGCTTCTCGCAGCTCTTCCCGTAGCTCTCGTATTTGTAATCGTTGTTGTTCTATTCTCTTATTAGCTTCGCGAAGCTTGCTCGATACTTTTGTAAGCTCTTCTTCATAAGCTAGGCTACTTTCAAAATGAGCACTTACCATTTCCTGTTGTTGATTTTCATACTCTTCTCTTACTTTTTCTAAAGCAGATATATGAGCATTGAGGTTTTCGATATGCTCTTCGAATTCTACATTTTGCTCATGCATTTCAAATTGTAATAACTCAATTCTTTCAATGTAGCTTTCCTTATCTTCTAACCGCGCCTGTAAAATGATCTCGAAATCATTTTCTACTTCATTTATGTAGCTTTCCTGTTCACGAATTGTATTTTGTAATCCCTGAATTTCTAAAAGCAAATTCTTCATTGCGCTACGGTATCCTTCTCTTTCAAAGCTATCTACAAAACCTGTTTTGGAAAGATAAGTACGAATATATTTTGCCCCTAAGGTAATTAAAACTATCCCTATAAGAATAGAAGCAAACAAAAGAACTGAACAAAATATAGGTAAGGAAGAAGCATAAGCAGCCAAAGCAATGACATTTGCCAGGATCAGCACAATACCAACAGCAACAGCAGTGGTATGCGATAGCAAACACTTCTCAAAACGGTGTAGGGAAACTTTACTTGTAACAATTTGATTAGGATTAATAGGGAAAGATACACCGTTCATAGCATGCAGATACTCTCAATAAAAATATAGAAAAGCCTTAGTTTTGATCTTCAGGATCATCACCCGGCTGAACTACTATATTATTAGTTATAAATTCTTGAATATCAGAAACATTAGCATGCAAAGTATTTGTTCTTTCCGTCAGACCATTTCCTGTGGGGATTTCTATTTCATTGTTATTCGTACTCTCAGTAATGTATTCCTGAAGACTTTCTATCTGAGTTTTCAATGCTGTGAGTTTCTCATTTAGGTCCTGAATAACGTCACGTTTTTGTTCTCTATTCGCTACATTATCAGTAATGAATATCTGAAGTTCAGAAATCTCCTGTTTTAACTCAGACACTTTCTGTGTTAACTTCTCAATGGTTTGATCTTTATTACGGAGGATTTGTGCTTTTTCACGAAGCTGACTTTGTAGTTGTTCAGAATAGCTTCTCAGACTTTCAGCTATAATCTTTTCTGCCTCCTGAGACTGCCGTGCAAGTATTGATTCGGAATAAAGTAACTCACTATTGATTCGGAACCTATCTATAACCGCATCCGAACTTGCTGTATTCTCTTCTAAGACTCTTCTCAATTCTATTAATTCGGAACGTAAACGAGAAACTAGCTCTGCCAAATCTGAGCTTTCTTGAGCCATAGCAGCATATCTACGCATCAGGCTGTCTAATTCCTCCTGTTTGAGTTTTAACAACTCTTGGATCCTAATAGTTTCTTCATCTAATTGAGCTCGTAAATTACAGATATCGCCTTCTTTTTCAGATAAACGATTTTGTAAATCTTTTAATCGCCTTTGAAAATCTAGGATAGTATTTTCAGAGATAGAAATCTCTGCTCGACGGGATTGCGCTAACTTAAAGATAATAGCGGAATGTATCCCACCTATAAATAGGAGCAATAAAACTCCAAGAATAACCCCAACAATAATCCCATTAAACACTGCCGATGCCTGAGCACCGAATAAAACAAGCAGGGCGATACTAGCTGCTATTACAGCTAGACTTAAAATTGTTGCAATGACAGAGGTGATGAGAACAATGTGCGGTTTATTGATATTATAACGACTGGAAGCTAATTGCTGCGTATGAGCAAACCCTAAGGGAAGCGAAGGTTTCATAAGTTGCTCGCCTAAACATAATAGTGTAATAAATAACTGATTCTAAATAGAATAAGTTGCAAATATTCAATACACTTAATGTATTTAATATCAAGTTATTTATTCTTAAAATTAAGAAATTCAATAACTTAATCTCAATTCTTATCCCCAATATAAAATAAGGGAAAGGGCTCCCTGTCTGAGATAAGGAGCCCTCTTTTGATATCATTGTGATTAAAAAATCATCTTGAAGACTCACGTTCTGAAGAGGTACTTGCCTCATCATCCGCGTTACCTTCTTCCATAATCATATATTCAATATTTTGTTGATGAGTTGGAGATTCCAAGACGTTATTAGCTTCAAACCAATCGGCTTCCTCATCCATTTCCTCATCACTAGAGGGCAGTTCTATATCCATGCTCGCTTCTTCCAATCGCGTCTCTAATTCCCGAGATAGATTAGTAATTTCTTCTCTTGCCAATTGTAGTTTCTGTTCTAGATCTGCCTTATCTGCTGCAAAGCGATGTAAATCCTCACCAAACCTATTCTCGCTATGCTCTGCTCTGTTAAATTGCGAAATAATCTCTTCTCTAAGACAATCTAATTCCAATCTTTGCTCTTGCAATTGTCTATTTAGATTTCTTTCCACCACTTCTAAATTATGTAGTCTTCGATGCAATACTCCTTTTTCATCTCTATGCTGACGTGTGGAAGCACAAAGATGAAAAAGGTTATAAACAGCTACGCAGACAAGTAAAATAGATACGATTATAGTCAGGGTCACAAAAATAATATGAAGAGACCCTAATTTTGTATGAGAGGCGATACGTATAGCAACTTGCGCCCCAAAGATAATGAAGCTCAAGGCTATCGCTGTGATATTCACAACGCGATGGCCTTGAGGTCCACGCACAGTAAAACAAACAGGAAGTCTGTTTAAATCCGTACTCGTGTAGTTAGAAACCCCATCCACGACTTCCTCTCGGATAAAATGAAAAACACATACGTATCAAGAAACATAAAAGTTTCGTGTATAGGTGACGCGAAGATACTCAGAATAGTTCCTGGATATCTCGATTTTGACTTCTATCCTAAAATGATCGTTAAGAATGGATACAAGCGTTAATGAGACTGCACTTTAGTTTCTAATTCTTCCACTTTTTTCGCTGCTTCATTAAGAGTTTCCTCTTGACGGTTGAGTAATTTTAAACTCGTAGCATGACGTATCAAGTAGTAACCCATCAAACAAACGAGCAAAAGTCCAGCAACTATAGCCACACCAAGAGCAGCTAGAAATCTTACAGGAGCACCCTCACCAAAATGGATTAATAGGGTAAATAGGCCTCCAATAAGTGCTAAGCTGGTAAACATAGTGATCAAGCTAGCAACACGATTGACTTTTGTATTACGTACATCACAGCAGGACACAGTTTTAGTTTCCATACCAATGGGTGTAGTTGTATTAATTAACATAAGCCACTCTCCTTAAATGAATTGCATTGTATTAGCAATTTACAGTAACAAGTTTAATTAATAAGCAATAAAAAGATAAACAAATTAAATTCGATAATTGAGAAAAAATGATAAATAATTAATTAACACAACTTCTAAAAGAATTAATTGATTAAAGAAGCAAAATTAATAGTATATTCAGGGATACGGGAAATAACGTATTTATGTCTTTTGAGGTATCTGAGAGGCAGGAAATAAGTACAAGGCTTCCTATGAAGCGACTCGAACAACGAGCAGCTGTAAAACTATTTTTTTATCGCTAAACATAAGGATATTTTTGAAAAAATCTCTATATCCTCTACAAATAACTAGCCGTTTTTGATCTACTAATTTGCTGTGCTATTTTGTAATTCGATTGGGAGAGAGTGCTTACTCATGAAGTAGTCTATAGCCACGTATAACAGTAGCAAACTTGACACCATAGATACGACTAGCAAAACAAGTAACATAGAAGAACAAGGGTTAGTGTAAAAAAGAATCAGCAGGGCTATCTGCACAACAAATAGTGCCACCCCAGATAAACCAGCAACTATATGAGCAACATGAACAAGCTTAGACTTGTTTACACTTATAGATGTGGGTTGTACTTGACTCTCAACATTGTTATTTAAATTAATTGTCATAGGCCATTTTGATTGTTAAAGATTAAAAGAATTTTTATTAATGATTATAAAAAGCAATTGACCCTATTTATTCAATAGGGTCAACGGAGCTTATATTATTAATTTAAAGGGCAGTAAATACACATTCACAGCCTTTTATTTCGTAATTATCGATGTAAATTAATCAAGTTCTGGATCGTTGACGTCTTCATCATCATTACCATCTTGATTTTCTACGTTCCCTTCGTTGTTGTTCTCAGGAGCATTCACAGGCTCATTCTGGTCTGCGTTTCCTTCGTTGTTAACACCATCTTGGTTTTCAGGAGCATTCACAGGGTCTCCTTCTTCAACATCTTCAAATACATCGTCACCTAAATCAACATTATTGATTTCATCTAATTGATTTTGAAGATTTGTTACCTGAGTTCGTAGTTGAGTTGTCTCCAAAATATTTGCTGTCAACTGCGCATCAAGTCTGCGATTTTCTTCTGTTAGAGCTGCATTCTGAGTTTGTAACTCTTGAATTCTTCGTTCATCGTCTAATCGTGCTTCAACTAAACGCCCTATTTGAGCTTGAAGATCTGCAACTTGACCTTGTGCAGCTGTTAATTCTTGGGCTCTAGCCTCAAGCTGAGTTTGAAGTTCTTGATTTTGGTTTCGAAGATCAGCTAGCTCTTGATTTCTTTGATTAATTTGTTGGCGAAGATCTACAACATCAAGATTCAATCTGTCACTGGTATCACGACTCTGTGCTATTTCTTCTCCTAATTGCCGATTCCTCTCTGTTAGATTTGCATTCTGAGCTCGGAGATTTTCTATCTCCTGATTTTTCTCAGTAATCTGAGCTTGAAGATCTGCAACTTGACCTTGTGCAGCTGTTAATTCCTGAGCTCTTGCCTCAAGCTGTGCCTGAAGATCTTGATTTTGAGCTTGGAGATTTTCTATCTCTTGATTTTTCTCTGTAATCTGAGCTTCCAATTCTTCGATTCTATTGCGTAGATTTGTTACTTCCTCACCTGTATCACCACGAGATTCAAGCTCTGTAATGCGAGCGTTTAGATCGGTTATCTCTTGCTCTTTCTCAGACACTTGCCCCTGTAAAGTTGCTATCTGTTCTGCTAAACGTTGTGATTCCTGTCCTGCTAATTCAGTATTAGCTGTTACAGTTAATTCAAGCTCGCGAACTTGACCTTGTGCTTGAGTTAATTGTGCTTGAAGTTCGGTAATTCTAGCTTCTAGACGTTGTTCTTCTTCGCTACCCGGGCCTCTTGCAACTTGAAGCTCTTCAATTCTAGCTTGTAGTTGTTGTTGCTCTTGGGTTAGCTCGGTAATCCGTGCTTGGAGTTCTTCAATTCTAGATTGCAAACCAGTTATTTCTTGATTAGAACTCTCTTGCAATGCTCTGAGCTGTGCTTCTAGCTCACGATTTCTTTCTGTGAGTATAACGACGTCTGCTTGTGAAGCTTCTAATTCTGCCTGTAAATTCTGAACTTTCTGTTCTAGTTGAACTACTTTTTCTGTAGATCCAGCAAGTTGTGCCGTCTTCTCAAGAAGCTCTCCTTGAATTTTTGCAAGTTCTCCAACTACTTCCGGATGACCTTCTTCCAATAATTTGAGAGTAGAGGTGTTTTGTTCTTTTAATAGTCTAACTTCAGCCTCTAAAGATGCTTTCTCTTGTCGTGCAGTCTCTAAATCACCTGTCATAGCCATCAACTGTCCTGATAGGACGGTATTGCGATCTTGCTCTTCCATTAATAGGACCGCATTACGTGTAAGTTTAGCTTTTAGCTCCGTAACTTCTTTTTGTAGGCGTGTGTTTTCTTCAACGAGTTTCGCATCGCCAGGAACCTGTCGGCATCTTGAAACTAGTTGGTACATAGCCATAGATAGAAGAATAACGCTAGCAAATAGCGCAACTCCAACAATGGCAGCAAGAGTTGTTGATGTAGGTAAGGCAAAGAAAACTAAAGCTCCTACTAAGGCTCCGATAAGTATTAAGCCTGCTAATAAGGTAATAGCAGCAGCAATTCGTTGATATTTACTTGCTTGTATGCTACAGAGTGATTGTTTTTGTGTTATAGGTGTAAGTGTCGTATTAGGATTGGTGTTCACTGGGTTAGTTGTCATAAACCGCTCACTTTAAATAAAATAAACTTAGAACATTGAAACGGTCGTAATGTTTTAAATGCAAGAACTTTATGCGAAATGACAAGTAAAAGGTTTAGTTTAAGAATTGGACGGAAATAAGCTAAAGACAAAAGCTTATGGATGTTTGCCTATTTTAACTTGCGAACCTAAAATACGCGATCTTTTTATATGCCTACACAAGGGAAACATCTTGTATCTTCAAAAAACTTCTCTAGAGATGTTGAGAATATATTTTTATTACGTAGGAATAAGAAATTAAAGATCCCCAAGAGAAGGGGATCTTTAATCAAGATGTGGAAAGTTATTGTTTATCTTCAAATTGCTTTAACTTATCTTCGGCAACTTTAAGAGCTAAATCTTTAGCTTGCATCTCTAGAGAGACTTTTAAAAGAGCACTTTGAGCTTCGGTTAATCTATTTTTATAATCTTCTAATCGAACGTGAGATTCTTCTAATTGATTGCGGAGGTCCTGAGCAACTTGTTGCGCTTCTTGTTGTTCTGCTAGCGATCTTTTTTCAATAGTATTAGGACTCAAATTTTCCTCATGAGCTCTAAGCGCTTCTGTAAGCTCTATGATTTTTGTTTCTAACTCAATTATACGTTCACGAGATTCTTCCAGCTCCTCACGCAACGAAAATAGCTTAGCCTCTCTAGTATCATAAATTTCTTGCTCTAGTTGATAAAGAGCTGTGGAATCAATCGGAGCATTTGGAGGAAAATTAAAATCACGAACCCTTGACTCAAGCTCCGCATCACCATCACAATATTGTTGTAATCTTAATGCTCTCATGCTTTCCACTCTATTTCTTCTTGGTGCAGAGTTATTTGAACGAGACAGTAGATTACTTTCCAATTCAAAAATCCTTTGGTAATTAATTCTTCTTTCTGAATCTTCGCTAAGTTGATCAACTTGCCGCTCTAATCGAGATCCCCTACAGAGATCTTCCAATCTTCTGATTCTTTGATGGGCCATCTGCACACGTTCTTTAGTGTCTCTATTTATTTCTATTCTCAGCCTTTGTCTTGCTTGCTCCAGCTTAGCTATACTATCCAATCTTCTAGGATCTGATCTCAAATTCATTAATCTTTCATTTGTGTATACCTGAACGGTTCTCTCTAATTCTCTATTTCGGCGTTCCAGTTTCGCAATAGTTGCATCATTCTCATGCACTTCCCGATTCAATATCTGAATTTGTTCTCGCAAATCAAGGGTAGTAACTCCAGCTTCAGTTTCTAATTGCTGGATTTGTATTTCTAGCTCTCGAATCGTAGATTTACTTTCTTCTAGTTCCGACTCTACTGTTTTTCTTTTACTTATCTGATGAGTTATCTGCTCTCTAGCAACTCTCTGAGCACGAGTTTTCTCATTCGCACAGAGAATCATTTGTTGCTCTAGTTGAGAAACCTTTGCTTGTTTCTCCTCATTTTCCTTTTGTAATTCAGCGATTTTATCCCCTAATTCCCTTCGTAAATCTTGATAGGCCCTATTTCGATCTCCGCCCTCATCTGAAGATAGCGGACGCTCTCTTTGCAAATCATGGATGGTATTCTCAAGAGTAGAGCATGCGGTCTTAAGTCCGGCTATTTCCTTTTCGTATTCACAACGTTTATCTTTGAAAGCTTGAACGCGTGAATCTCTCTCACTAGCTGCTTCTGCAAGCTCTCGTTCTAATCCTTGGATTTTTGCAATCATCTCAGACTGACTCTGTCTTAACTGCGCGTTCTCTTCTTCATGCCGTTGTCTTTCTTGTCGAATTGTCTCTTCAATAGTAGAGATTTCTTCTTTCTTAAATTTTAATTTACTTCTTAATTTATTGATCTTCTCTTCAGCATTTCTACACGCCTTATTAAGTTGCTCTATTTTAGATTCATACTCAGCAACATTCTCAGAAGAAGATTGTGATTCTCTGGATGCAGATATCTCTAGTTGCACAAGTTTAGCTTCTAAATTCAAGCATTTGATACGCAGTTCATCCCTTTCACCTTCCAATTGCACTCGCAGTTGTTCAAATCTCCTAGCAACTTTACCGTTATTTTTCTCTTCTTGATCCAAAGATTTTTGTACTAATTTAAGCTCTTCGTAGACTCGTGATTTCAGTTCTTCTAATTTTTGTATCTCCTCATCTTTCATTGCCAACTGTCTTTGTAATTCGGTAGACGTTGAGGATAATTGATCAGAGCCGAGCGCTGCCGCTGTTTCCAATTCGGTCATGCGATTTTGTAGCTGTGTACGTTCTTGTTCTAGTGTCTCCAAAGCACTCTCTAAATCAGATGTGCGACTTCTAGATTGAGATTCAGCATCAGAAATTGCTTGTTCTAAATCTCGAATTCTTGATTCAAAAGCATGACGCTCATTTTCTATTGCTGAGGTACGCTCCTGCTCTTCAAACCCGCGAATTCTAATATCGTCCTCCTGATCTCTTGCCGCCCCAGATTCTAATTCTAAAATTCTTGCCGACATGCGCTGGCGTTCTACTTCCATCTCTTCGATCTGTTGATTCTTTGAACGTAGCTCTCCTTGAATTTCATCAAATGTCCGAGTATTTTCTAAATCTACCTCTGAAACAACCTCTTCAACTTGTTCTCTATCTTGTGCTAGCCTTTGATCCGATGGAGAAGACACGCCAATAGCATGTTTTCTATTCACTAGGTAATAGGAGCTCATCATAATGGAAAATATTGCAGCTAAAACACATAGGGATAAAACCACACTATGAATTACTCCTAATTCAACACTGAAAAAAATTAGTGCAGTTATGCCGGCAACAAGAACCAATAAGGATAAAAATATAGAAAATACATTAATCGCCAAGCAAACCTTGGATGAATTGGTCTTAATCAAACATTGATTTATTCCTTCTGGAGTTGGCGTTAAACACGCAGGGATACATCTCATAATTATCTCACAAACAATAACGACGATTTAAAAACTAAGATCTTCTAATTTTGCTATTTTTAGATCTCTTATTCAGATAAAGAAGACTTTTAAAAGTTCTTCGTAATTAAAATTAAATAGGCGCGAAATAGGACAGGCTTCACAACAAAATGTGAAGCCTATTTAGAACATAGTGATAATTGTCTATATACTCGATGATCGGTTACGTGTTCTTGGGGTCAGTTGTAAATTTATAGTTTCTAACAAAGCAATGCGTTCTTCTTGCTGTCGGATACGAACTAAAGCACTGGGAAGAGAAGTTATGGCGTTGTCTAATTCTAAATCCCTATAGCGGTCTAAATCACACTGTAAGGCCGCTACACTTTCTTCTTTTTCTCTTACTAAAGCCTCTAGCTCATGAATTTGATCAAGATCTACATCATGTTGTTGACTTAGAGAACTCTGCAAATCAGAAATCAGCTGCTCTTTCTCCTGTAGCTCTTGATTAAATTGCTCTTGATTTTGTGATAGAGTTTGTCGGAGCGTTCTCAATTCATCGGCATGCGATACCATTTGTTCAGCAATCTCATTTTCTAAAAATTGCAGACGTTCTCGGACAGATTTTTCCTTGGACTCCATTTTTTTTTGGTGGGTATTCTCAAGTTGATTACGTAGAGATGTTTGCCTTACTATTTCTGAGTAACATTCTTTGTCCTTCTCTTCTAAAAGCTCGGCATGCTCTTTTCTTAGTCCCTGAATTACACTTTCTAAGTGTACTATACGCTCGTTTCTTTCTTGCAGAAGCCTTTGTTGCTCCTGAGATAGCGAATCTCCTTGGGGTTGCTCTAATCTTTCTTGAGTCTCTAACTGTCGAGAACGCAAAGCAATCAATTCTTCCTGTACTCTGGCTAGCTGTGCTGTTAATTCAACAACCCTGGCCTGTTCTACTAAAACTCTCTTAGAGACAACCTGCTCATAAGCAGCTCCCTGACAACAAAAGTATGTTCCAATCGCAATAAGTATCAGTCCAGAAATAATTGTAAAACCTAGGAGAATAGCGCTTAACAACCCTAAATCTGCACCTAGAAATACACATCCTGCGATGCTAGAAGCAATAATTAAAATTCCCGACACTATCGCAAGAGCATTGATAGCAGTATGAGAATATGTTCGGTCTACATTTGTAGATACAGCTTGTCCCTCTGATCTAGAAGACAAGTTCGTCTGCATACATTTCATAAAGAAAACCCATAATAAAATAGATAACTTGCATACGCTCGTCGGTGTAAAATATGGATAATGTCAAGCGTTGGAGAAGAATAACTACACTGAAGATCAAAAAATGAAACCCACGAACATCTATAGGTCATAAATCCATTCTTATTCAGTGCATTTGAGTATTCATCATCGAGAATTCATCCCCCTGTGTAGACCTTAAAAAAAACACCATTTAAAAATTGAAATAGCTGTGTTTTGCTAAACTCTGACACGCTCGCTTATGATAAGTACTAATTTCTCCTTAATTATTTGTTTAAATTGTAAAACATGAAACTATCGCTCACTAGAATGCGGAGGATTTTCAAATGCATCTATAAATTCATCATCATCAGCTGTTACTATGTTGTGAACTACATCTTCCTCTAATGTCATATCAAGAATATCTAGGCTCGTCGTATTCAGGTCTCTATGCGTTCCTGTATTTCTCTGTGAGATCTCTACAATTTGCGCCCTCAGGTTATGAATCTCGTTACTTTGTACAGCAATCCAATCTCTTAAACTAGAAACTTCTCTTTGCTGATTCCCTATCGCATCTTCAAAATACTGAGATAGGATAGTATCAACTTGCTCCCTAGTATACTGATCGGGGTTCCCCAGAAACTGTCTTAAAAGACCTTCACTATCAGAGCACGCTATGCGACTCTGATAATATTGAGGCCCTAAACGGGTCTCTATATCTTCAAACATCTTATGATAGAGGCCTAGTGTGAGCTTGAGTCTACGATTTTCCTCTTGAAGACCTTGATCTTGACTTAATTCATGTGTTGATAATGTTTGCCTGACATGCGTGCCAAATTCACCGCCCACTTCTAAAAATGGAGCGTTATCAAGAACGCCTTTACTTTTACTCACTTCTTCCAGACGTATTTGTAAAGCCCGTATAGTTCCCTGATTTGCTTCATGTGTTTTCTGTAGTTCTCGTATTGAACTTTGCAATTCACTTTCCATTTTAGAGAGCTCTTCAAGGTCTCTATTACGCAAAGTTAGTTGGTTTTCTAAAGCACAAATACGTTCTTGAGAGTTTTCCTCTCTTTCTCTTAATAAAGTATTCACCTGCTCATAAGCAGAGGCTACCTTCTGAAAATCTAAAAGATCATGCATGGCACTAATTTGCTCAAGAATCCCCTCATGGGCATATGCAGATTCAACATATTCCAAGCACTTTTCTCTTAATGTAGTAAAACACTCTTGAGATCTCTGACTTATACTTGTAAGATCTTCTACATTTGCATACTGATCTGCAAATCTCTGATAATCTGCATTAGCATTATCGTACGCTTCTCTAGCAGTACGCAGACGAGTAATTGACCGCTCTCTTTGACTTATAAGATCTTGATACGCAGTATGTGCTTGATCATATTCCGAAAGCACATCTTGAAGATGCTGCTCTACTCTCTCTCTATTTTCATAAGGTGTTGAAGATATTTGAGAGGTTTCCGAATCATGAACATAAGAACGTGGAGTATTTTCCGAGATATGTGGGGATCGAGGTATTAAAGCACAGCAAGTGAAACATCTAAAACTCGCACTGAAAAGCAAAACCCCAATTGCTACAGATACACCAATAATTATGGTGGAGTATAACAGACCTAACTGTGATCCAAAAAGCACTATTGTAGCTATAGCTCCAGCAACAATCAACAAACTCGCTATTATTGATACAATAGTAGCGATTAAACGAACTCGAGAATCAAGAAAATTACAACAACGATCATCAGAGTTCTCCAATTTCAAATAGAAACAAGGAGAAGCACACTTCATAAGAAAATCAATCCAAATTATAAACGGCTGAAATATAGTATTTTCTATTCTGTTTTATTTCAAGATCTTATTAAGAAGTGTATATTTAATTATTAGATTAATTTAACCTAAACCATTTAAAATCAAAAAAAAAGAAAAAATAGAAACTATCAAAAAAATTACTCGAAGGGAAAAAATTCCTACTTTGGATCGATACACACAAATATAAGCTAAGCAAAAAAAAGATCCTTAGAGATACTTTGTGAGCAATTATCTCTTTTAGATTTAAGAGATCTCTCTACTCCTCCTATGCTTCTTTTATTTTCAGCATTTGTCATTAAGACTATCTTTTGATTAGAATTATCTTCTTTATGATTTATAAGAATCCGCTATCTATACCATGCACCGCATAGACGCTTTTTCCTAAATTCAGGCAAGCGCAGTTAAACACGACATCTCAGAAGCTTTATTTATATCAATAACCTTGAACCAAGATTTGTAGAAACGCAGGTCTATTCCTAACATGCGCGTATCAAACAGCATTTAGTGATTAATTAATTTTTTAGACTGAGATGCACTCTATGACAAATATTCTTCCTAATGGTTTCCCTATTTACTCGATAAATGTCATTCCTCAAAAATCTTTAAAACAAACTCTACAAGCATACGCAGAAAGAATTCATATTCATGTTCTCTACACGTTTATAAAAACTAACTTATTGAAGAACTCAAAAAACACTAATACCCAAGAACCTTGCAAAACTCTTTTTATTTCGATCCTAGCAGCAATTGTTAGCGCTATTCTCTTACTGTTTCTCTATCCTGTAAAACTCGCCATTCTAGCAATCAGCTTATGTTTAAAAGATCCTGAAATAACTACATTATCTCCTTTAAAAACCTTCGTACGCAAAATTCAGGATATAACGAATCAACAACTCTACATTGATTCCAATAATCTCAGCGTCATTCCAGAATCTTCTCCTTTCCTACAATCCTTCTTAGTTCCAGAAACTGATCCCTGGGAATTATACAATCTAGAAAATGAGATATACTCATTATGCTCTACTCTACCCGAACCATGGAAAAAAATACTTAATTATGCCTATGCCAAACGCCTTAAGAATCAGGACGCTTCTTCCAAACAAGAAATGTCATATGAGGGATCGCTATACCACACAGTCTTGCAGAAACTAACAACAGCATTGCAAGACCCGACCATCGTCAAAGAGAAAAAACAACAACTTCTACACTATATCGGAACCTACGCAAACGCCTGCCCCCCTACTTGGATCGAAGTCATATTCAGAGAATTATCTGCCATCTACAACAAACAAGACACGAGCATTAACTACGTACTACTTTGCGTACAGATGTTCAAAGAAAACCTTTTGCAATCCATTGCTAATCGAGCTTCTGAAGAGTGGCATCACATATCAAGTTTCAAGCATTATCACGGACGTTCTTTAGGTTTAAATATGGATTCTCTGGTGCGTATTCAATTCACCGGTTACTTAATCCTAAAAAAACAAGCTCTCTATAATCGTGTTTATAAACGATTTCTTTCTAACTACAGAGCTTCTGTAAAGAACCTCATCGAATATATTCGTTATCAAATCTCTGATTCTTCTCAGGAACTGAAGAATTCCCTGTCAGGATATTTATGTGAAACTATGAGAAAATTAGAGGTTCCAGAAAATGAAATCACTTCGGTCCTATCTTCTTTGTTTTATGATGAACAATTTCAATTAAATACTAGGGGGGTTGCCTTTATTCTCCTCCAGCAAGGAATTTTAACTACCGAGGCACAAACAACCATCGAAAAAATAACACGAAGAATTCAAGTTTTTTTTCTTTAAACACTTAATAAGTTTGTAAAGAAGTTTTTATAATCTATGCAAAAAACCTGTGGGTAAAAGCTTTTAATAGCAACTATATGAAAATAAAAAAGTTGCAAATAATCCTGTGTTCTTTTAAACTCCTTTAGCCTTTTTTTTAAAAGGTACGAAAACGACCCTTTTAGGGAGAATTTTTGGCATATTTTTCATTTAGGTAAATTTTTATGTCGTTAGAACACAATAATTTTCGTGCTGCTTTTGCACCCCCACCACCTGCTTCTGCACTACACGAAACTTCTTTTATAAAAACTGCAAATCAAAAAATTTCTTTTAGATCCATATTCAACGCATTAAGCACTAAACTTGGGTCCTGTCTTTCTTTAAATCCAGAATTTCGTTCCGGTGCGGGATGGATTTTTACCTTTGTTTTATCCGCCATTATCACAGTTCTCCTCTGCATTCTTCTTCTTCCGATAAAGTTAATCCTACTAGGATTAAGCTGCTGCCCTTGCGTCTCTAGACCTTCCGTAAGAGGAGAAGAAATCCGTGTAATACCTCAATCGCCTCCTCAAACACCTCCGCCAAGTAGACGGGGATCCGATTCCGGTATTTCTGTAGGATTAGATTCAAGCAGATTTGCTCCAGAATCTTTCGTACCCATTCCTCCAGCACGTCGTCCCTCTGTAGACCAAGTCAGCATATCCAGCCAACCCTCAATTCAATCGATTGGAGTATCTCCTCAAGAAATTACACTTAGAGAGTATCTTCAAGTAAACTTTCCTGAAAGAGACTTATCCGCTATTACTCTAGAAAATTTAGGTGCTACTTTCCTACAAGCTGAGGATCTACCTCAGGGAGTAGATATACTTGATCTTCCCGCCTCAATGTTTTTCGCAGAAGAGGCTCCGCCTCCGGTTAGATCCCCTCAACCCTCAATCCCATCTCAGCCGGCTTCCATTCTCTCTCTACCAGGAGATCAAGAAGTTCCTCAACAACGAGACGAATCAAGTCAGCCGGCATCCCTAATGGTTGATACATCTGCAGCTGCCGTTTCTACTGAACAAGAAGTCGATCAAAACTTAACTACTCGAGATTTTTTAAGTAGGGTTTATCCAAATGCGGATCATAGAATGCTTATTCAAAGCGCTCGTGTGAATATACGCCTTCAAGGGATTACTGTGGGAGAAAGCGATGAAGATATCCTCAATCTTCCTGCTCTTCTTGCTTTCCCTGATTTAGTTGCTGGACAACCTGCACGACCCACATCGTTAGATCTATCCGACGAGCCAAGAGCTCTTTCTCCGCAACAAGAAATCGCACCTCCCCCTCCTACTGCAGAAGAATTAATGTCTCCAAATGATCCTAGATATATATTCCTACAAAATAACTTCCCCGAACTATCTCCTGAATACTACAACCAACATATCAACCTACTCGCTTCGTTAGCTGGAATAGAGGTAGAAAATTTTGACCTACTTCAGTTACCTCTAGAGATGTTTGTTCCACCGCCTCCTCCCGAACCCGATTATGAACCTATTTCTATAGAAGAATCCCGAGAAAGATTCGGAGATGTTTCTCCGGAAGAATACGCAAGAACAAATAATGAGTTTATCCGCAATATTATAGAAAATTCACCAAGACGTTGGACTTTCTTAAATAGATTACGAAACAACATCAATAAGGCAACTCGAAGTTTAACCTTACGTAGAGAATGGTTCACAATGTTAGATGTAATATCTAACAAAACCAATCCAGAGGTTGAGGATCAGGAAGTACAAGATCTTGCTCGTGGATGTCTGTTCAAAATTAACTCTATCTTGAGGAATACCAACATCTCTCGAGAGAGAAAAGAAGAGCTCTTAAAATACATAGCTTCTTATCACAACGATTCTCCAGCTATGTGGTTAGCGGCAATGCAACAAGAATTAGCACTACAAAACAGCCTTGATCCAGAGACAATTACTGCAACTGAAGATTCTCTAGGTGCGGGTGCAGCTGGAGGAGGGATATCGCCTAGTCAAATTCTGCCTCCACTTAATCCTCAAGCAACCGCTCAAGAGGTAGAGGGCTATATACAACTATTAAGAAACAACTTATCTCGTCCTGTATTCATCAATATGGATAATATCCACCTGGCTCCTGCCAACGATGAATATTTAGAATCGTTGATGAGAGATGTTCCTGATAACTGGGGACCCATCCGTGTTCCATTGGAAAATCGTATTGCAGAAATCACACCGAATAGAACTACACGCAACCGATGGGAAGAAATCCTACGACGTTTATCAAATGCAGGATCCGATTCTGTATCTTCTGCAGAAGCGCAAGCTCTTGCACGAGCAACTATGTTCCAGCTTCTTAAACTCCTAAATAACCCGGCCATACCAAATGATAGAAAATTATCGATTGTCAATAACGTGTCCTCCTATGCAAATAGATGTCCTCCTACATGGGTGAGGGTTGCAGGTCAAGAATTGCAAACACTGTTCAATTCTAATGATGCTTCACGAAATATTCTATTTACTTGGTTACAAGTCTTCAAAGAACACCTTCTCTCAGAGATCTTTAGAGGCCAAGCGGAATGGCATATGATGACAGCCTTTAAGCAAAACTATGGACCTGAGTTAGGTTTGGATAATGCAGGTATCATTTTAGATACATTCACATTAATGTTAGCAGGAAGAGATTATACAAATCAGCATCAAAACTATCTTCGAATATTCGAAAACAGATACAGAGATAGCGGTAATGCCATTGTAGATTCTGCTCTAGAACAAGCTCTTGGAGGATCTGAAGATCAAATTCAATCTTTAAGAGATATTGTCCTGGCTGACTTAGCATCTGCAGGCATTCCTGAAGAACACCGTGCGGACATTATGATGGAAGTCTTCTTCCCTGAAGAAAACGACTATAAACCATCTAGAGAGGTAATTACCTACCTACTCTTAAAAGAAGGAGTTATTGACACTCAAAACTATAACTCATAAACCTTTAACCACTCGCATATCTCCTACTGATGCTAGGGCGCCATAATACCTAATTATGTCGCCCTAGTCTTTTGTCTTAAACACAAAATGAGGCGCATGCACGTTTCAGAAAAATATGATCTTGATATGATGTTTCTATACGTTTTCCATATAGAATTAAAATCTACAATAATTCCATCCCCTTCTGGAATCCTCTCCCCGCTAAGAACGACACTAACTTTTAAAGTTTATAATTAAAGTTAATATAAAAACTATATTACAATAACTAGATAAAAAAAACTTATGAATTAGAATCAAACTGTTATAATGATAAAATATCACCATAATAAATTGATTTAACCCTTAGAGAGCACTAACAATGAGCGTCTCCCTTAATCCAAATAATTCTCACCTACCGCCATCCCCTGATTCCTCAACTTCCTCGTGTTGTAAACGCATTACTACTCTCATAAAACAGATTAACTGCTGCTGCCTGTTCTCCAAACTTTTTCGAGAAATAGGTTCTACTTTAGGGTTGCAACATCCAAAATCTTGTTTAGACCATCTACTTGTCGCTCTAGTATACCTCGTTTCCGTTCTTATTTCTCTTGTGCTTTACGTTCTACTCCTTCCCATCAAACTACTCACACTAGTAATTTCTTGTCCCTATCAAAGGAAAACAGACACAGTCTCTCTTCTTCCAGAAACTCAAAAAGTCTTCAAACCTTTAACAGAAACCCAACAAGCATTTGTTGAAGAGATAAAAAGAGAGGTGCTCGAAAAAGTATCTGGAGAATTTGAAATCAATATGTCACAAGACGTCTTACGTCTAGCCCCCCTACCTTCACCATTTTTAAACTCATTAGCAACGACATCCTACTCAAAGAAGTTATGCGATTATAAAAAACTCACAAGACTAATTAACAATCTAAATTGCTGGGATTCTGGTTGGGGAATTATTATGAATTATCTTACTCCCTTATTAAAAGAAGACCCGTCTCATCCTGATGCTCAAGCATTTCCCATCATGATGCATCATCTAACTCTAGCTCTGGAAGATCCTAGAATTTCTCAAGAAAATAAAAGCAAAGCTCTTAAAGAAATCTCCTCCTATGCACATACATGTAAACCCACTTGGGCAGAGACCACTTTCAGATCTATCAACAATCTTTACAATACACGAAACTCAGGAAGAGACCAGATACTATTATGGTTACAAATGTTTAAAGAACATTTACTCTCTCAACAACAACTTGTTGCTCATGAAGAAGAATGGCATCAAATCAACGGTTTAAAACATCTGTACGGTGAAGAACTCGGCTTGATCACCGATCATTTGAATGAGAATCTCTCAGCTCTTACCCTACGTCAGACCTCAACTCTTCCTCAAAATGTAGCAAAATACACAGAGCTGAAGAATAGCTTTTTACAAGCTTACAGAAGATCTCACGTTGACTTGATACAATATATCCATAACGCATTCCTAACATCAGAAGCTGAAATACAATCACGCGTTTATAATTTCCTACTTCAAGAAGTCGCTGATATTATCAATCTTCCCGAAACAGGAGCGCATATCGATTTAGTAGTAGATTGCTTCTATGATGATAATTATGAACTCAAACCAGAAGGAATTATCTACCTCCTTTATATTATGGATATTATAGCTCAAAAAACAGACGCTTAGAAAATCTTAAAACTGTCAAAAAAAAGGCGTTATGTAGGATACACAACGCCTTTTTAATCCTCGAATGTGTTCAATACTTCTTAGAAAATCAAACGCATACCACCATTCAAATCATAAGATACCGTATGCTCCCTCCACTCATAGGTAAATCCTAAGAACGTAGAGAAGTAGGAATTCCATTCTGTATCATTACTAAATTGCGCTTTCATAGATTTTCTAGAAAGATCAGAGCCAACTCCCTCCCAAGAATAAGAAGCTGCAGGCAAATTGATAAGAACAGCAGGAGCCTGACGATAGACATCCAGAGCATAAGAAAAACTTAAACTATTCACTTCAGAACGCTGTCCTCGAGAGTAACTATGCTCCAAAGTGATACCAAAAGGAATCGCTATATTCTGTAAATGTCCTTCTGCAAATGTTCTTACTTCACTACCAATCTCTGTAAATGTAGGAAGATCAACGTAAACATATTCAGCTTCTACAAAAGGTACGACTGCAGAAACAATCGATGAAATAAATCTACGTGAATTCACGATATGACGATAATCCACATGGGCATCTGCTAAAATTCCTCTACTATTCCAGGATCCTTTAGATCTACCTATGTTCGGAGTGGGATAGGTTGTATTCAAATCATTATGAATATCGCTATAGATAAACATCCCTTTGAATAACCAAGAACCCGCAAAGATACCTACATATCCAGAACCCAAATAACCACTTTGATCACTGCGTGATGAATATGACTGGCTGTCTGTATAACCAAAGAACTGGGCGAAGCTTCCTCCTATTAAGAAATCTTCTATTAGCTGCGTATCCAAACCTAAAGCATAGCCACCTGCACGGTGAGTAAAGCCATCTATTTTAGCAATTGTTGCACAATTGGAGAATGTTCCCATTCCAGATCCCCAAATATTCGTTGAGAAATCCAATTCCATTCTTTGGGCAGTAATATTATGAGCCAATTGCTGTTGTTTCAAAGCTCGCAAATCTCCGTATTGTCCCCATAAAGTATTCAATACGATAGACCCATCCTTCTCAGGATTTAATTTATAGCTAGTTGGTTTCCAGTTGATCATTAACTTACCATTAACAATCTGAGGATCGGACCATTTGCCCATATGTCCATAAGTATCTTCGGTAATTGTGGGTACAGAAACTTTAACCTGTAGCTCTTCCAAAGAACGATCCAAATCAGGAACATCCGAAACCGCAGAAGCACTTCTAAACGAAAGCAAAGTGATATCTGCTTCTTTGTTTAATAAAGCATGATTTTCATAACCAATACCCGCAGAATCTAAGAGATTTAAGTCTAAAGATCCTGAACCAATTGTCGTTCCCTTAGGAACGATAATTTGTGGAGGTTGAGGAATTATTTCATCGTCACCAGCAACGAAAGAAGCTAAATCTACACCAATAACACTAATATCTGCCAAAGTCTTCTCATCAGAACTTCTACCAGAATCATAAGTACTATAGTAAGATTTTGCAGAGGGACTTTCTGGTTTTTCTATAGGCTTAGCATTAGGATCAAAAATACGTAATACAGTTCCTGCTGAGAGTAAGATCTCACTACCTCTTTCTTGCTTCAAACCACATAACCACAGCTGAGCCTTATCAGACAAAATAAGAGTTCCGGACTCTAATAAAGCTACTTGAGGAATTTTAGATGTTGCGTAAGCAAAGCGGATATTTCCAGAATGAGATACTTCTGAATCATCTTTGGATTTAGAGTTAAGTATCAGTGTTGGATTATTTAAAATATCCTCATGATATACTGAGCTCTTTCTTAATGTTAGATCTTCGAAAACAATAGCGTCTGAGAAATTAACAGTATTTTCTCCTGCAGCAGATATCTCAACTAATTTCGATTCTTTACCGGCAAAATAAAGCCCATTAGAAATATCTTCGGAATTTCTATTTCCTTGGAAAACAATATCCCCTCCTAAAGCCTCTAAAATTACTGTTCCCTTTTCACTAATACGCACAGCACCGCCCGTAGGAGCATAGTTATTGTAAAAAGCTACGGAACCCGCATTCTTATTAATGATTAAATCTTGAGTATAAATAGCACCACCACCGAACAAATTATGTTCAGGATGTTGAGCAGCAGTCGTACTATTCCCTGAGAAGATTACATCTCCAATATTTTCTGTAATGACGACTTTAGTATTATCACTCACTACCTTAGAAGCAAAACGCTCTTGATACTCGGGTGTTAAAGAACCTGTTAAAATCGCACCACCAAAACATCCCGAAGAATTTCCCGAGAAAAGGACCTTACTTTCATTTTCACGAATTATTACAGAAGTTTTGGCAAAAACAGCACCGCCACCACTATGATGCCCTGCAGTATTAACTTGTCCTTCTTCAAGATTATCTACATAGGGATCCCCGAAGACCAGGTTATCTTTAAATTCTACCTTACCAAGGTTTCTAGAAATTAAAACATCACCCGCAGCACTAGCAATCGCTCCACCAGCAGTCACGGTTCTGTTACCAATGAACGATACTGAAGATTCGTTATTTTTAATGCTTAGGGTATCTCCTAAAGCACAAACAGCGCCTCCGAGGAATTTTGAATAGTTGCGGATAAATTGTACTTTCCCGTTATCAGAGATAGTTACTACTTTAGATAAGATAGCGCCCCCACTACTATTCTCACCAGAGACATAGTTATTAGCGAATGCAAGTTCTATGTTATTTTGCAAACCAACTTTATCTATTCCAAATAGAGCACCACCACCTAAAGGATGTTCTTTTTGCGTTTTACTATCCCTAATCTCCATGCAGTTATCTGAGAAAGATAAAACACCAGAATTGCCTTCAATCTCTATATGCTTAGCAAAAATAGCGCCGCCTCCACGGATTCCCAAATCTACGGGCAAAGATTCTGAGGAGGTACTTGAAGCATCTTCTTCTTCAGAAGTTGTAGAAACTGTAGGGAGAGGAAGAATTTTTCCTTTATTGTAAGAGAAAGCAATGGCTCCAGCGTTATCTGTAATTCTAACATTCTCATTAGCGAAAATAGCACCACCACCAAGACATGTGCTATCGGATTCACATTGACCTGCGACATTCTTAGAAAACGTAATATCCCCAATGTTTCCTGAGATTAAAATATTCGATCCATACAGAGCTCCGCCACCAAGATAGCTATGCGTTTCTTGAGATTCCAATAAATTCTCATTGGACTCAAAACTTATAGCTCCGGAATTATCTATGATCTTAATATCTCCTGATCCAGATAGAGGCTCTTCAGAATTCGTATGAGGTTGCTCAGGAAGCAAACAATGGATAGCACCTCCACCGAACTTAGAAGTATTCCCTTCAAAAGTAATATTTCCAAAATTCTGTCCGATCTCTACCTGATTTTGAGAACTAATCGCTCCACCTGTAATTTCAGCAGAGTTTTCCTTGAACCAAGAATTTCCAACATTCTCTACTATCCTTACATTTCTAGATAAAAGAGCTCCCCCAGAGGATTTAGAAGTATTTTTGAAACAATGGATTCCTCCGTTGTTTAAGAAACTAATCCTCTCCCCAGAAGCTAAAGCTCCCCCACCTAAAAATGTAGAAACTTCAGGAGAAACTAAAGCATGATTATCTAGGAACTCTATGGATCCTATATTGCCAACAAAATCAATTGATTTGAGAGAAGATACTGCACCTCCAGATAGGGCCTGATTACCCACGTAGTGCACATCTCCACGATTTACAGAACAAACAAAATTTCCACAAGCTATGGCCCCACCGTTCGCCTTATCTGCATGGTTACCATCTATCAAAAGACTTCCAGAATTATCTAAGAAAATAATTTCTCCGCTGAGGAATCTAGATTTATGAGATTCACCGTGTACCTTATGAGCATTAAAAGCTCCCCCACCTTTGGAAAAATCTGTAATCTCTCCAGAATATACAAGGTCTAAATCTGTCTTACAGCCAACTACAGTAACATTATGACAACCATTCACAGCAATACTGCGGCCTGAGACAGCACCACCACCCATTTGAGATTCACAACCATCAAAAAGGAGTCTTTCTTTAAGATGTTCGAAAACAACATCTTCATCAGAGTATACTGCAGCTCCCGCACCTATGGATCTTAAATTAGAAAAAGATAATCCTGATTTAGGTCCAGTTCCCACAAGAGCAATACCTAAAAATCCAGGAGTAGTTTCATCCGCAGAATAACCTGACAGGTTTCTGTAACAAAAGGCCAAGCCTTGCTTAGGATCATCTATAATATATTTTCGATTTGCTTCAGATCCTTCATTTTCAACAGTAGAAATACTTTCGGAACTTTTAGATAATCCTGTATCTACATTCTTCCACGATAAAGACTCTAAAGTCTCAAATAAAGTACTTGCATCTACTAAATGCTGTCTGAGACCTGCTTCTGCACCTAAGATTTTAGTAACACATGAGGAAGCATTATTTATAACCGAAGTTTCTACATGTGTTTCTGGTTCTTTATTTTCATTCTTAGGCTCTTGCGCATCTGCAGACTTCTCTTTTTTAAAAATACCCGCAGAAGTTGTTTCTAATTGTGTTTTTAAAGGAGGATTATTGAAAAATGCCTCTGAAACTGGTTCATAACCATATAATCTGTGATTATTAGCGATCATCCCAGTGGAAACTAATATTGCTAAAACTACGGAATGGGAAAATGTAGATTTTGGAAATCTTGATACCTTTTTTGCGACCATCGTAAACCTAATTCAGAGATGTTTCAGTATTCGTTTTCAAAAGGTTTATCACTATCAACACGATCCCGTCAATAGAGAAAGATGGTAAATAGATAAACTTAAAGACTAAGATAGGCTAGATAAAATCTGTTCACAAACGCGTGCGCGAGCTAAATCTATAGATCCAGAAATTCCATTAAATAAAGATTTCCCACAAGCTTTCCCGTGACACTTTATCACAAGTTTGGAAAGCCCACACACCATTGAGCCGGGATAAATCGTATAATCTAACTGTCGTTTGACATCAGACTCTAATTTATCTCCTAAAATATGACGTAGAAAATCGAAAACACCTTCTGCAGTTTTTAAGAAGATGTTTCCTGTGAATCCATCAGAAACAACAACATCGACACTACCACTAAAGACATCTCCACTTTCAATATTACCTAAAAAAGCATCCTGAAAGGTTTCTCTAAGAATACGAAATGTTTGTCGATGCGCTTCCGTCCCCTTACGCTCTTCAGAACCAATGTTCAATAAACCTACAGTAGGACATTCTGTCTTTCCAAGACATTGTCTATAGGCCAAACCCATACGAGCAAAACCCAACATCTCTTCGGGATTTACAGAAACATTAGCACCAACATCCAATATGACCGCACAACCGCGCATGGTGGGGACGCGAACAAGTAAAGCTGGGCGACGAACGGTAGGGAATACAGGAATTTTAGCTCGAGATAAGGTAATCAATGCCGCAGTATTTCCCGTAGAGATAAATGCGTCTATCTTACCTTCTTTAAGATAATCTAAACCGAGAGCCATAGATGAAGATTTTTTACGAATAGCGGATAGAGGTGAATCATCCATAGTGATAAAGCATTCTGAAGCAATTATCTCAGGATATTCCTTATGCGTATAATTATTGAGTATCTGCTGCTTCACCTCATCAGAAGCAAAAGCAGTAAAAGAAATGTGCGAGTTCGAAGCTCGAGAATTGAGTACATCGATTAGCACTTCCCAGATAATGAGAGGAGAGTGGTCTCCTCCCATCAGATCTATGCCAATTTGCACGTTCATAACACAAATATATTGTTATTTCTTTTCTACAGTCATAACGGCTTTCCCGTTATAAAAACCACAAGAAGTACAAATCGTATGAGGAATAAAAGCTTGCTTGCAGTTGTTGCAGACAGCCGCATGACGAGCTTTTTTCGCATCATGACTTCTTCGGATATTTTTTCGCGCATTGCTATGCCGATTGCGTGGTACTGCCATATCTCTCACCTTTTATAAATTGTCGAAAGGGGTTTCCCCTTTGATTCTTTTTCTATCTTCTAAAAATTGTACGATATTTACTCTTTCAGGACAGCCATCTTTCTTACATTCTTGAAAATGATCGCTCTCCAAGAGAAGTTCTTGTCTAATTAAATCTTTACAATCAAATACACCTGATTTGACATCTTCATGACAAATTAGATGTGAAATTTCTATTGAATCTACAGAGTATAAAAAATTTTTATCACAAACACAACAACGCAATCCTAATTGTGTGGATACACTTAAGGATAAAATCCATTGCTCATTGTCTATTTTCTCTAAACTTCCCGAGACTTCGATGGGATTAGAGAAAAGCTCCTCTTCACCCGACTCACGAATATTCTCTGGATTTAAAGAATATTTTATTATCTCTTTTTCCCCAGGAAACTTTAGTCGGCAAATATATAATTTTAAATCATCAATGTTTCCCATAAGAAAATCTCAAAGCTATATTTAAAGTTGCTGTGAGTTTGAAGACAAGAGTTTACCAAACAAGATAATTATAGAAAACAAAGACATACTTTAAATCTATTGAGACAATAAATAAAACTATCATTTTTAATTTAAAAGAATCAATAAACCATTTCTGTAGAATTTTTTACCTATTTTTTTTATAATTCTTTCCGCAGTCAGTAGACAAATATCTAGGAAGTTTAGGACCGCTTCTACAAACAAACCTATTCCTGAATCATATCCGAGCAATAGCAGGAAAGACGGATTAGGCATCAAGGAAGACCATGGAAAACGACATCTTATTAAATATAGAGTCTAAAGAAATTCGCTACGCTCATCTAAAAAACGGTCAGCTTTTTGATCTCATCATTGAAAGAAAAAAAATTCGTCAACTCAAAGGCAACATCTATCGAGGTCGCGTAACTAATATCTTAAGAAACATTCAATCTGCTTTCATTAATATTGATGAAAGAGAAAATGGCTTCATTCACATTTCAGACGTATTAGAGAATTCTAAAAAGTTTGAACAAATGTTCGACATGGATTTCGATGTTCTCGCCAAAGAAAACAGTGAAAAACCTGAAGCCCCAATCGAAGAGTTATTAAAATTAGATAGTCCCGTATTAGTTCAGGTGGTTAAAGAACCTATAGGGACCAAGGGCGCACGTTTAACCTCAAATATTTCTATTCCTGGACGTTATTTAGTTCTACTGCCCAATTCTCCCCATCGTGGCGTATCTAGAAAAATTGAAGATCCCCACATGAGAGATCAGCTAAAGCAACTTATTCGTTCTTTTGAAATGCCCCAAGATATGGGCTTGATTTGCCGAACAGCCAGCGTACTTGCTTCTACTGATGCATTAATAAATGAAGCTCATGACCTACTTGCAACTTGGAAAAGCATCTTAGAAAAATTCCACTCCACAGATCAACCTTGCCTGCTTTATGAAGAGACTGACATCTTAAAAAAAGCTGTAATCACCTGCATAGATAAGAATTACAAACGCCTACTAATTGATGACTATTCCACCTATCAAAAATGTAAGCGTATGCTCAAGAAATATTCCCCCGACTCTGCCGTAAAGATTGAATACTATCGCGATTCAATTCCTATGTTTGAGAGATTCAATATCGAAAAAGAAATTGATAAAGCAACAAAGCGAAAGATTTGGCTATCCAGTGGTGGTTACCTATTTTTCGATAAAACAGAAGCTATGCATACTATTGATGTGAACTCCGGAAGAAGCACACAATTAGAAAGCGGTGTTGAAGAGACATTGGTTCAAATCAACCTAGAAGCTGCTGAAGAGATTGCTAGACAACTCCGCCTACGCAATGTTGGTGGTTTGGTCATTATCGATTTTATAGATATGAAATCACGTAAAAATCAACGTCGTGTTTTAGAGCGTCTAAAAGAACATATGAAATATGATGCTGCACGCTGCACTATTTTAAGTATGAGCGAATTTGGTCTCGTAGAAATGACCCGTCAAAGAAATCGCGAATCTTTAATGCAGACGCTATTTACAACGTGTCCTTACTGTAGCGGCAATGCAATTATCAAAACTCCGGAAAGTGTCGTCATTGAAATTGAAAGAGATCTCAAAAAAGTGATCAATCATAAAGAACATACTCACCTGTGTTTAGTTGTTCATCCGGAAATTGCTGGTTATATGAAACAGGAAAAAGACGACGATGAACTCATTCGCCTGGCTAAACACTTGAAAGCTAAATTACAAATTAATACTTCAGACTCGCTTCACCTCAATCATTACCAATTCTTCTCATTAGTTACAGGAGAGAGTATTGAGTTATAGGCATGGTTATGCATTTTTCTACATATTTACTACAGGCCTTTGGCAATCAATCCCTGCCCGAGCCTTTGTATCAGAAGTTTCAAATATATCATCAAAACTATCTTGATGCAGCGACAAAGAAATGTTCTTTGGAAAAAGCAGAGGAACTATGTCTACAATGGCTGAAGATTGTCATTGAAGATTTGAAGGATCCTTTTATCTTCCCTCCTTACCATAAGAAAATTCGCTCTCCGATAGATTTATTTAATTTTGGTAAGCAATTTTTCTCAGTCCTTGTAGATGATGAGAATTCCAAAATTCACAATCTTCATCAACTAGATCATATTCAAGAATTTATAGATCGCAAAGATAACGTTATTCTACTCGCAAATCACCAAACAGAATGCGATCCCCAGTTGATGTATTATGCTTTAGGAAAAACCCATCCCAAGTTAGTAGAAAATATGATTTTCGTAGCAGGAGATCGTGTAACTTCCGATCCCCTAGCACGTCCATTCAGTATGGGCTGTGATTTATTATGCATTTATTCAAAACGTCATATTAATAATCCCCCAGAACAAAAGGAAGAGAAGCTACATCATAATCAAAAGAGTATGAAAACATTAAGAACTCTACTTAATGAAGGAGGTAAGTTTATTTACGTAGCTCCTGCAGGAGGTAGAGATAGAAAAACACGTGAAAATCTTCTTTATCCCTCGGAATTTCAACCAGAAAGTATAGAGATGTTTCGTTTATTAACGAAGGCATCGGGAAGACCTGCTCATTTCTATCCATTCGCATTAAAAACTTATGATATTCTCCCGCCCCCACCAACAGTGGAAGATGCTATTGGAGAATATCGAGCTATTTTCTTCGCTCCCCTTTTCTTCAGTTTTGGAGAAGAGATTTTATTAGAACATCTATGCTGCGAAGAGGAACTTTCTCAATGCGATAAACATACTCAACGGGCATTAAGATCAAAAAAAGCATTTTCCATTTTAACACAATTATACGAGGAATTATAAGAATGAAGTGGAAGGCACTGTCTGTTACTTTACTACTATCTCTACTAGTAACATCATGCAAACAACACACACGGATAATCCCTGATCAGTGCCCACTAAAAGTTCTTACCCCATCTATAGCAGATCAAAAAACTGCCAAGGTTATCTGTGCAAATGGGCTTCAATTGCTAATAATTTCTAATCCAGGAATCTCAATTTCAGGAGCAGCTTTAGCAGTAAAAACAGGGAATTCCTCGGATCCTAAAGAATTCCCTGGATTAGCACATTTAACAGAACACTGCGTCTTTTTAGGAAATGAGAAATATCCAAATAGCGATGGATTTTCTCATTTTTTAAGTAATAATAATGGCACCTACAACGCCTACACAAGCTCCTATACAACTAGTTATTTATTCTCTATAAAGAACTCAGCATTTTCTGAAGCCATCGATCAATTTGTCCATTTATTTATTCAACCTCTTTTCGATCAGGAAGATATTGACAGGGAGAAAAATGCTGTACACCAAGAATTTGCTATGCATCCAAATAAGGATCTTCGTCGTGTACATCGCATTCAACAACTTATTGCTCCTAAAGGACACCCTGTCCAAAGATTCGGATGCGGGAATGCCTCTACTTTAGCACAAGTAAGATCTCAGGATATGCACGCTTGGTTCGATCAGCATTATCATCCTGAAAATATGATTGGTGTTATTCATACAACAGAACCGATAGAAAAAGCTGTAAAAATTTTCCCAAAAATCTTTTCCAAGATTCCTTCAAAGAAAAATAATCTTCATAGAAAAGCGTTCTCTCCTTCAGGGGAGGATCTCTCATCGGGGAAACTTTATATTAATTCTGCTGTAGAACCTACAGCAAGCATAAAGATTTATTGGCATCTCTATAACACATCTCAAGCCCCTCTCGGTTGTTACGCAGCGCTTGCTTATGTGTTGAATCACGAAGCAACAGATAGTCTCGTCTCTTTATTAAAAGAAGAAAAACTTATTACAGAGTTTGATTCTGGATTTTATAAAACTTCAGAAAGCACAGGAAATTTTACTATCTATTATCAACTCACAGAAAAGGGTGAGAGGGAATACTCAAAAGTATTACTCCACACTTTTAAATACCTACATCAAATCCAAAAACAAGGAATTCCTGAATATTGTTTGAAAGATATTTCTACAATTAATGCCCTAGAATATTGCTACAGTTCAAAAACAGATCTCTTTAGAACCCTTCAGGGACAAATTGCAGACCTCATAGATGAGGATTTAACTACCTATCCGTATCAATCACTTGTTTATCCACAATACTCTTTCGAAGAAGAACAAGGTATCCTAACGATTCTTTCAGATCCCTATCAAGCCCGTTATGTGTTGTCAACAAAAAATCCTGAGAATTGGCAGGATGCGACAAAGCATTATGATAACATTTTTAAAATGGATTATTATGAAAAATCCCTACCAGATTTAGAATCTTACAAGCAGGCTTCTGTACAAGAATGCATGGCTCTACCTCAACCAAATATCTATATTCCGAAAAATATTGAAGTTTCAGAAGTATCCAAAATAGACAATAAGGAATTCCCGTTCAAACCTCAGCTAGCTTATGAAGATACTGGTCTTACCTTCTACTATTGTGAAGATCATTTCTATACCATGCCCAAGCTTACTATAAACTTGCGCATGCGCTCTCCTAATATCTCTAGGAAAGACATCCGTTCATTAATAGCTACAGATCTATGCTCCCTAGCAATTAATGAAAATCTCCTTAAGCAATACTATCTAGCAGCTCAAGCCGGTCTTTTCTTCTCGACTTCCTTACGTGGAGATGGGTTGAATTTAGAAATCACTGGATATAATGCAACAGCACCCATCCTATTGAAATCTATTTTAGCTTCGCTAAAACCCTCTATAAATCAAGAGAGATTCGATATACATAAGCAACAGCTTATGGAAACCTATCAAAGAAAAATCTCAGAATGCCCTATACGAGCAGGTATGGATAGGCTTTGGTCTTATACCCTAAACGATGTCTATTCCTATCATGATAAATTGACTGCACTTCAAACTATGAATTTTGAAGAAGTAGAAAATTTTTCAAAAATTATGTTTGAACAGCTGCATGTTGAGGCTATGGTTCTCGGACCACCCTCAAAGAGGCAAGAACAAGAATTAGTAACCATTGTTAAAGACTTCGTTTCTTCTTACCCTACGTATGAAGCGGATTCTTTCTATTATCAAAGACAAGATAAAGACATCTCAAATATAGAAATAGATTACCCTTTATCTGGGAACGCTATGCTCTTAGTTCTTCAGGATAAACATTCCTCTTCTGTGGAGCATATTGTTGCTACAGAAATGATGTTTAAATGGTTACACCACATAGCCTTTGCTCATTTGCGAACAGAACAACAATTAGGCTATGTTATAGGAGCGTGTTATCATGAACCTTTATTATGTCCTTCAGGTTTATTTTACATCCGTTCTAATGCCTACACACCTCAAGAGCTTGTAATAAAAACAAAAACATTCATTGAAGAAGTCGCTATATCTCCAGAGAAATTTGGAATGTCTGAACAATATTTTTCTGATTTAAAAGACGCCTATATAAAAAACATCACAGACCCGTCATATTCCTTAGAGTCTATGGGATCAGCTTTATTTTCCTTAGCCTTTGAAAAAGCTTCTGTACAATTCTCACTTCCCAATGAAAAGATTACGGCTGCTAAAGCTATGGATTACGTGACTTTCAAAACTTATTGCCAAGAATTTCTAAATCAAAAATTAGGATCAGAAATTCCTGTATATATTCAAGGGAAAGACCGTTAGGTTTTTCCTATCTGAAGAAACAGTAAATGAATTCAGGAATATCTCTGAGAAACCAAAATGTCATCAGAGATATTATTGATGGTCCTAAAGCAAATAAAAATAACCATCCTAAAGATAATGATGAAGATGGGAATGAAGGCCTTAAGATGAGATAGCCCACAATATTTGGCATATTCGAAATAATTGTAAGCCCTCCTGCAGACATACACCCAGCTATGACGAGATAAAGGAAACAATCCGTAGCGACAGGAAGGTTATGCACGAGATAATTCACCAAAGCATTATCTAAGAATATAGATAAGGTATATGAAGTAATCATATAACCAAAATCTGACATTCTATGCATCAGCTCTAAAACCCACCATTCTTGAAGTTCTCCGAAAATCACAAGACCCGCATAAAATAGTCCTACAAAGCAAACTTTCGAAATATTGATTGCATGCTGATAGAAAATGGTAAATTTCTGAAATCCTAAATAAAATATTAAAATAGCAGCCATTAATAATGGTACAGACCTCGCTAGGATTACAGAACCAACAAGAACAATATGAACAAAAATAATCCATTTCGGGACGCGTTCATTCATCATAGAAGGATTTGTTACTACCTTAGGGAAATTATTAAATTCCTTTCTAAAAATAAGATAGTAAATAGTCGTCGATAATAAGATGGAAATCACAGATTTCCAACAGAAATATTTTAAAATAAAGCTATTTCCCCATTTCACTGAGGGCAAAATAATAAATAGAGCTCTAGAAGATAGTGCAGATGTCAATCCTCCCATAGAAATATTAGAAAATAGCAATCCCATTGTTGCGTAAGCAAAACGCGGAGATGGAGAGAACTTATAAAAGTTCCTAACGAGCAACGTCGCGGCAATAATCATAGCTCCTGTTTCTTTAAGAAGCACTGCAGATAGTGGTGAGGCTATCATCAGAGTCCACCACCAACATCGCGGAGACCGTCGACCTATTTTCGCAATATTTGAAAAAATACGTTCTGAGAAATAAACAATAGGTCGCGATTCAAGAAGAATGAGCATAATAACAATAAAGAGGGAGAATACATAATTCCTGCTATTGAAATAACTCATAGTCACTCTATAACCCTCAGAATAGAGAAACCATAAAAACAGGGGAGCTGCCCAAAGAACGAAAACTAGCTCTACCCTACTTATCAATCGATAGAATTCACTTAGCCAAAGATATTTTTTCCACCTTTCAGGAAATACCATTTTCTTATGCTGATATAATTGACACTGACTGAACAGCCAAGGCGTAAGAAACGTATGTAATATAGAGAAGAAAAAAAGTAGAGCCGCCCCTGTCTTCAATGATGAAGAATACTGAGGTAAAATCATAAACAACCTAGGAGACGCTAATTCTTATAATTAGCAATAGAGATATTTTGAGTAAAAATAAAGACTCAAAAACCTTTTCCTGAAACCAAGGTAAACAATTGAGAATTCCCTCTCTGTTGGAAATAGAATGTAGGAAAGAAATTGTAAAAAATTTTTTATTTCTATAAGTAAAAGAGAGAGATGAGGGTCTAACTATGTCACATACAATTACACTACTGACTACTGATAACGATACTGACGAGATAAAAAAAGCTCTTCAAAGAATTACTGCTGCTTCTTCGTGTGTACTTAGGTCTTCACCTGAGCAGGAAAACGCTGATCAGCCGTATGAAGTTTGCCAAGCTGAAAGTGCTCTTTCTGTAGAGGCAAGTAAGATAGCTTCCGTTGCTGAAGGCACCTTATTATCTTGTTGCTGTAAATAAATTATTGGGATTCAGAAACCATTCATCACTGTGTTTGTGCAGGCTATTTACAAGTAAACCGCGACTATCTTGGATAATAGTATGAATAGCTTTGGCTATAGAAGGATCTGTTTCCATTTCTCTGGGATAGCTTACAAATAAAGTTGCCCCAGCTCCAGACATACCGACATGAGCATGAAAAGGACTCCACATCCTTTTTAGCATTTGTTTTTTCTCTTCGAGATCCTTACGAAAACGAAATACGGACTTCTCTAAATCATTTTCTCTCGTGTACAAATCTATACTTTCTTCCCTATGGGAAAAATCATCGGGATGCACATAAGAGAAAGCATCTTTAGTAAGTACTCCTTTATCAGAAAAATATAACACATATCTCTCTTCACAATTGTAACCTTCATAAGGAAGAATCTCCTCACCACAGCCTATGCCTATGGCAGAGCCTGATGAAAAAAATAGAGGTACATCCATACCTATCTTTTTTCCTAATTCTTGAAGAACATCATTGGATAATTGTGTTTGGAAATGCTTATTTAAAGCGTAGAGTGCCGTTGCAGCATTGCTACTACCACCACCTACACCAGCTCCTATAGGAATACGCTTATACAATCTCCAGCTTACGGGATCATGTATCTGAGTATAATCTCTAAAAATCTGAAGACTTTTCCATATGAGGTTCTCTGGAGTACTTAATTCCGGTAGGTTACAAATAAGAGTATCTTCGTTGCTACTCTCTAAATATAGATTATCTCCGAAATCAATAGTCTGATATTGGGTAGTCATCTCATGGAAACCATGAGAAGTTTTACCATGAAGTTTTAAAAAAAGATTGAGCTTTGCTGGAGAAAAAAAATCCATAAAACTGCTTTTTTTATAGGTGAGAAGTGTATCCTTCTCACCTTAAATAGCCTAGTTTGATTCTTCAGCAGCTGGCTCTTCTTCGGCTGGCTGTTGATTAAGAACGGTGATATATGAACTTTCAGAAGACACTTCAATAAACAAAGTTGCAGTAACATCTTCCTTGAGTTTCAGAGGCACACTTTTTTTCCCGAGATTCTTAATTGCATAATGAGAATGTGGGAAATTCTTACGCGTAAGAATAATATTTTTCTTAGCTGCTTCATCAATAATATCACTAATTGTGACAGAACCATACATGTTATTATCTGGGTCTACGCGAACTCGAAACTCAAGAATAACATCTCTGAGAGCGTCTGCTAATTTCTCAGATTCTGCTCTATCTTCTGCAGCACGTAGTAACCGTTCCTCTTTTAGCTTCGCTTGCAATCGCAAAGTTCCGGCTCCAGCTATTACGGCTTTCCTTTTAGGCATAAGATAGTTACGGACATATCCAGGACGTGCGGTTACGATATCGCCACTACGGCCTAAACCATCAACATCCTCTAGTAAAAGTAGTTGTTGTTTCATTTTGTCTCTCTTCCTCTAAATTAATCTTCTGCTACGAAAGGTAGTAACCCTATATGACGTGCTCTCTTAATAGCTAGGGTAAGTGTACCTTGGAAGCGGGAAGAGACACCTGTAATTCTTCTAGGTAAGATCTTACCTCTTTCCGTAATGAATTTTTTTAAAGTTTCCGTATCTTTATAATCGATTGTTTTCCAACCTGCGGAAACAAAAGGACATTTCTTATTAAAACGCTTCCTTCTGTGTTCATTATTATGAACAGGCTTATTCATGTTTTCTCCTTAAAAATTATTCTGGCAATGACGCAAACTCTAAAACTTCTTTAACAGCATCAGTCTTAAGAGTTAAGAATCTGAGAAGATCTTCATTAAGATGATACTCTTTCCATAGTTCGGCTATTACTCCAGGAACTACTGTAAAATAGATAAGATAGTAGTAACCTTCTCTAGCTCCACGAATAGTATACGCCAATTTTTTGCGTCCTTGATCATGAATTTTTAGAATTTCACCACCGTAATTTGTGATACCTGAAGTTACCTTCTCCAAAGCCTTGCGTCTAGCTTCCTCACTCAGAGTAACGCTAAATACATACGCCCCTTCGTAAAGTTGGGCTTTTTTTTCTTTCATTAAAAACTCCTAAACATAGCTAGAGTAGTTTATTTCCCTAAGACATCCTAGTCTATAAAAATTACTTATAGGATCTCTTAGGCAGTTTGAGTCCCAGAACACCATTGAGAAAATAACGCACTGGCCTCGATAAATAAAGATTGTATTCCAATCTGTTCTTCTTCAGTAAACTGTCCGAGAACGAAGTCTGACAACTCTATATCTTCTCTTTGAGGTCGACCTACACCTAAACGCATTTGCCAGTAATCATTCGAACCTAAGCTCTGCGTGATACTTTTTATACCTTTGTGGCCACCACCACCAGCATTCTGGCGGAGACGCACGTTACCGAAAGGTTGATTCACATCATCAGCGAGAACTAAAATATGGTCCGTGGCAATATCATAATATTCCTTAACTGCTGAAACAGCCTTACCGCTTAGGTTGACATAAGTCTTAGGCTTAATAAAAACCATGGTCCCTTTAGGCGATTCCACTTGGGCAATATCAGAAAATAATTTGCGAGCTTCTTTAAATTGAGCTCCAGAAAATCCTTGAAGCAGCTTGTCCGCAAAAAGAAACCCTATATTATGCCGCGTCCATGTATATTGACGCCCTGGATTCCCTATGGCAACAATCAGCATCGTCATAATTAAAATTATCTTCTAGATACTGTTACAACAACTTCCTTCAAAGAAGTAACCGGACGAAGTCCTTCAGGGATATTAATATCAGCCAGTTTTCTTGTCTGAGACAACCCCAACGACCGAACATCCAATTCTAAGCAAGGCACAATATCTTTAGGTTTACACACGACGCGTAAAGCACGGATCACTTGTCTTAAAGATCCACCTAATTTAACGCCAACACAATCCACAGCATTAATACAGCGGATTGGAATATTTAATTTCACATCACGATCTTCTATAAGTTCTTCAAAATCTAAGTGAATTACTTTGTATGAGGTAACTTGATATTGAATATCTTTAACTAAGGCCTTAATCGTACGACCTTCGTAAGATAAAGAAAAAATTGTAGAAGATAGCGCACCGCTTTCTAGGCCAGATAAAAATTTACTAAATACGTGAGCGTCAACAATGATATTAGCCAAGCTCTTTCCGCCTGAATAAATAACAGCAGGGATTCCTCCTGTTTGACGAATTTTTTTAAGCAAAGATTTTTTATCAGTCTCGCGACTTGTAACTACGAGCTCCATAATGTGCTATTCTCCATAATCTTGAGCTAAAAGAACCCTTAGCGAAACACTGACTCCTAGAGCTAAAATGTGTTTTACTAGGGACCATCGACTGTCATGTCTAGAACATATATCTGAACAGTTTTCGAGGCAAAATTATAGCTCTATCTCGGAAAAAGTCAATCTTTTCCCTAAAATGAGATTTTCCTTAACAAAACAGCAGAAAGTGGTGTGAATAATAAAAAAAAGAAATAACAAGAAACCTTGGGGTGAAAGGATTCGAACCTCCGATGCACGGTACCAAAAACCGCTGCCTTACCGCTTGGCTACACCCCAACATTAGGCTACAGTTTATCTAATCTTCAGTTTTTGAAAATAGGAAAATCACAAAGTCATTAAGAATTTTACCATAACGTCAAACTATTGCGTCAAAAAATAGGCCTTTTCGTCTTGTGATTTTTGTTCTCTGCTTGGTATGACGCATAGATAAGCTGTGAAAAGAGAAAGCCATGAAAATCATACAAGCTACAGTCGAGTTTGCTCCCTTTATTAAAGCTGGTGGATTAGGTGATGCTGTTTATGGTTTATCAAAAGCATTATCTGAAAACCATGATATTGAAATATTACTTCCTTTTTTCCCTCTTATTACCCCTTCTTTTTCCTCTCAGGTAATTGATGAGAAAGTTTTTTCTTATGAATTTTTAGGAAGACAGAATGCCTCTTCTATTTCCTATTCCTATGAAGGAATGATCCTTACAATAATTAAATTGGATTCACAATTAGATCTTTTCTCGACATCAACTATCTATACCGAGGACGATACATTACGTTTCAGCGCTTTTTCCTCCGCTGCAGCAGCGTATATTCAAAAATTAGAGCATGTCGATATCGTGCATATGCATGATTGGCATGTGGGGCTCTTAGCAGGACTTTTAAAGGAACCTAATCTCCCACATTATCCAAAAAGAATTTTTACAATTCATAATTTTAGCTATCGGGGTTATTGCAGCACACAATTACTGGGGGCATCTGGCATCAGTGATTTCGGGTTAAGTAATTATCAGTTGTATAGAGATCCGCAAATAAGTGTATTACTCAAAGGTGCTGTATACTGTTCTGATTACATTACAACCGTATCTCCTACATATGCTCAGGATATTCTTAATGATTACTCTGATTATGAAATGCACGATGCTGTGATGGCTAAACGTCATGTTTTCTGTGGGATTTTAAATGGTATTGATGAAACTATCTGGAATCCCGAAACAGATTCTTCGTTGGTTGTGAACTATGGCAAAGATTTGCTGGACGCTCCCGATATTTTGTTCACAAAAAAAGAAGAAAATAGAATAGCGTTGTATGAAAAATTAGGACTCTCTCCTGAATATTCTCCTTTAATGTGCGTAATTTCTCGCATCGTAGAACAAAAAGGTCCTGAGTTTATGAAAGCAGCTATTCTCCACGCTATGGAAAATGGCTATGCTTTAATTATCGTAGGAACATGTTACGATCAGGAAATTCAGCGCCAATTTACAAACTTACAAGAATCATTAACAACTTCTCCAAATATTCGAATCATCTTAGATTACAATGATTCTCTAGCTCGATTAGTTTACGGAGCAGCGGATATGATCTGTATCCCCTCGCATTTCGAACCCTGTGGTCTTACACAACTCATTGGGATGCGTTACGGAACAGTACCCCTAGTGAGATCGACTGGAGGTCTTGCTGATACTGTCGCTACAGGAATTAATGGTTTTACATTTTCCCAGACAGATAACTTCAATGATTTCCTTCACATGCTAACTCTAGCAATTACTACCTACAGACACGAACCAGACATATGGTTCCAACTTGTAGAGGAAGGTATGCTGCGATCTTCAGGACTAAAAACAATGGGCATGCATTATTTAGGAATCTACAATTCTCTATTATGATCTTTAGATTTCCCTCTTTGTAGTACGTGATTTTTATTCACCCAAAAGTATTCAACTCCTGAACATACAGAATAAATAGCAACGATAGAACCTACTACAGAAGCGAATAATTCCAAATCCCCTTCAGAAATCATTCCGAGCGAATGAGGGATCATAGCAAGTAAAATTAATAAAAAGCTTATACCTTGTAAAATAGCTTTTAATTTCCCGCTTGCCCTAGCTGCAAGGACAACTCCTCGGAAAGCACATACTGTCCGCAATGTACTAATTACAGAATCTCTAGCTAAAAATATGAAAACAAGAATTAAGGGAAGGTTTACGGGAGGCTGAGTGAACGTTAAATAGAGAGAAATCCTGTAAATACTATCCGCCATAGGATCAAGAAGTTTCCCCAAATCCGTGACTTGAGAAAATTTCCTAGCTATGTAGCCATCAATAGCATCAGTAAGCTCCGAGAGACCTAGAAGAGCAAGCAAAACATATGGAAGAACTACAGGAGTAATTCCAAGCCACTTTCCTTTAAGATAGAGCAGCATGAAAATTGGCGTTATAAATAGCCGGGAAAAAGTTAGATAATTAGGCAGTCCCACCCCATACCTCTATCAAAAAATTACTTAAACCGGAACCTCAGCACTAAACGAATGCCTAAAAAACAAATTAAATAGATAAGAATTAGAGCGCAAGTACCGAATGTTATAATGATGAAAAAACTATTTTTTGAAGACCGTATTTTTTGTGTAGGATCTCCCCTAGTTCTTCTCTTATAGTATTGTTTGTTTTTATTTGTAGTGGTATCTTTGCCTTTATTCCTAGAAAAAATCTATATTTCAGATGCCATCTAGCGTTTGTATAAATAGCTTTTTTCAGACCTTATTTTTTATCGGAGTTTTATCATGTCACAACCTCTTACTTTACAAGCTATGATTGCTAAAATTTTGCAATTCTGGAGTGAACAAGGGTGTGTGATTCATCAAGGTTACGATTTAGAAGTAGGTGCAGGAACATTTAATCCGGCAACTTTTTTACGTGCTTTAGGACCTGAGCCCTATAAAACTGCATATGTTGAGCCCTCAAGACGCCCTCAAGACGGTCGTTACGGCATGCATCCTAACCGCCTACAAAACTACCATCAACTTCAAGTTATTCTTAAACCTGTCCCTACAAACTTTCTCTCTTTATATAAAGAGTCTTTGCAAATCATTGGCTTGGACCTTCGTGAACATGATATTCGTTTTGTTCATGATGATTGGGAAAATCCGACGATTGGCGCGTGGGGTTTAGGTTGGGAAGTATGGTTAAATGGTATGGAAATTACCCAGCTCACCTATTTTCAAGCTATAGGAAGTAAACCTCTCGATACGATTAGCGGTGAAATTACGTATGGCATTGAGAGAATTGCCATGTATTTACAAAAGAAAAGTTCTATTTTTGATGTATTATGGAATGACGAGCTCACCTATGGAGATATTACTCAAGCTTCTGAAAAGGCATGGAGTGAGTATAATTTCGATGTCGCCAATACACAAATGTGGCTAAAACATTTTGAAGATTTTGCTCAAGAAGCACTCGCCACTTTAGATCGGGGCCTACCAGCTCCTGCTTATGACTTTGTTATCAAAGCATCTCACGCTTTTAATATTCTTGACGCCCGGGGTGTAATTTCTGTTACAGAACGTACACGTTATATTACTAGAATTCGTCAATTAGCTCGTGCTGTTGCTGATGGTTATGTAGATTGGCGAGCTTCTTTAAATTACCCACTGTTGCACAAGTGGAGCACTGATAAAGCTATAACCCCGCAGACTCTCCCCTGCCCCAAAATTGCAACAGCGGAAAATTTTTTATTAGAAATTGGCTCTGAAGAATTGCCAGCGACCTTTGTCCCCATTGGAATTCAACAGTTAGAATCTTTAGCAAAGAAGCTTTTGTCTGATTATAATATTGGTTACGAAAGTTTAGAAGTCTTAGGATCTCCAAGAAGACTTGCTTTACTAGTTTACAAACTAGAGCCTACAGCTGTGCAAAAAGCGGTTGAGAAAAAAGGCCCTGCGATCTCCTCATTATTCAGTGATTCTGGAGATGTTACTGTGCAGGGAGAACAATTCTTTGCTTCTCATAATGTACCTATCCGTCATTACGATGAACTCTCTCAACATTCTCTATTTGAAATCCGTGAGATTGGCTCTGTAAACTATCTATTCCTTTTACATCCTGAAGTGCGTAAGGACACTGCAACAATCTTAACTAATGAATTACCAAAACTAATTCATTCTATGAAATTCCCTAAGAAGATGGTCTATGACGATAGTGGTGTAGAATACGCACGACCTATTCGCTGGATAGTATCCCTATATGGGACATCCGTTCTTCCTTTCTCTTTTGGGAAAGTAACAGCTTCTGATACCTCTTATGGTCACCGACAGTTAGATCCTAGGGAAGTTTCCATTCCTTCTTGTGAACGTTATGTTGATACTTTACGTGATGCTTGTGTGATAGTTTCGCATAAAGAACGTAGAGAAATTATCGAACAGGGGTTAAAATCACATAGTTCTGATAATGTTTTCCCAGTTGCAAATCCTCGTTTACTTGAAGAGACAGTTTTCTTAACTGAACATCCTTTTATTACCTGCGCGCAATTTGATCAAAAGTTCTGCGCACTACCTAAGGAATTGTTAATCGCTGAAATGGTAAACCATCAAAAATACTTTCCTACACAAAATACTTCTGGAGAGATTACTAATCAGTTTATTTTAGTATGCGATAATTGCCCGAACGATATTATCATTGAAGGAAATGAAAAAGCCTTAACCCCTCGCCTTACTGATGGGGATTTTCTTTTTGCCCAAGATCTCAAAACATCATTAGCTACCTTCGTGGATAAGCTCAAAGCTGTTACTTACTTTGAAGCTCTCGGTTCTCTTTATGATAAAGTAGAAAGACTAAAAGCTCATAAAGAGATTGTTTACCCACTCATGCCTTTATCTTCTCAAGAAGATATAACAACAGCAATAGAGTTTTGTAAAGCAGACCTAGTCTCCGCTGTTGTTAATGAATTTGCAGAACTACAAGGAATCATGGGAGAATACTATCTAAAACATGCTGGACTATCCCATGCAGCTGCGATAGCCGTAGGGGAACATTTGCGTCATATTACCGATGGTCAAACAATCTCCACTACAGGAACATTATTAAGCATAATAGATCGTTTTGATAATTTACTTTCTTGTTTCATCTTAGACCTAAGGCCTACTTCATCTCATGATCCTTATGCTTTGCGTCGTCAATCCTTAGAGATTCTTACATTGTTACATGCTTCAGAAGCATCTTTAGATCTCGAGAGTCTTTTACATCATTTGGCAGATAACTTCCCTGCCACTGTTCAAGGAACTACCTGGGATAAACCTGCAATTATCCGTGATATCTTGGCATTCATCTGGGGAAGATTAAAAACCTTCATGGCTTCTTTAGGATTTAGCAAAGATGAAATCGCTACGGTATTTTCTGATACTTCTGAGAAGAATCCTGTGGAAATCATAAAATCAGCAAAAGCGATTCAGAATGTAAAAAATAGTCAAAGAGCTGTCCTTGAAAAGATCACAACAACACATAATCGTTTGAAAAAGATCTTAGCCTCTTTGAAACTCTCGGTAGGAACGCATATGCCTGCGCAACTTGAGACACAAGAATCTCGGCTTAAATCAGCTCTCGATCATTTTGATGCCTCTGTAAAAATAAAGGATAGTAAAGAAGACTACCTTCTAAGTCTTGGAGAACTTACTGACAGCATCAATACATTCTTAAATGAAGTACATGTTACTAGTGGGGATGAAGAGTTGAAAAACTTACGTATTCATCTATTGCTGACAGCTATGGAGAAATTTTCTTCTTATCATTGGGAAGCGCTAAAAATATAATACTATCTCTAGGCATAAAAAAAAGTGGCTCTATAGATTTTATCTACGGCCACTTTTCTCACTTTTCTCATTTCGATGCATAGATCTTAAAGATTAAGTTGAGTGATATCTAGAAGTGTTTCTTGATCCCCGTCAACTACGACAGTTATCATAAGGACTCCAGAAGTTTCAGGAAATTCTGAACCAGGAAATCTATTCTTGAAATCCTCAATTTTAGAAGAATCTTCCATATCGCTATCTTCAGGTTGCAAAACAACTATAGTCGCCATACCTTCTAATGAAAATCCAAAGAAATCACCGAGATCTAATCCATTCTGAACAAGTTCACTTAATACGTCTTTGTGAGTATCACTCATCAAAACAATAATTAGAGGAATATCTTCTTTTTGTGCATGTGTTAGAGCCTCATCATAGTTTTGAAAAACATGAGAAGCGGAACTTTCTAAAATTACAGGGGAACTTGTTTCTTCAGTAGCTTGAACAAGCTGACTTGGGATTAACAAACATGATAATAAAGCTAATAAAATACGCATAAAACTACTTTTCCTAATTAAAATGCCTACTAGGGTACCACGAGGGATAGAAAAAAGATATCCCGATTTTAGAATTGAAATGTCGGGATACCGATAGAAAAAGAGTTATTTTATTACTAACGTACAGAGATAATAGGTTTTATAGAATTTTCCAAAGGCAGATCGATTGGTGCAATATCCATAATTTTTGCATCATTGTCAGTGACAGAAATAGTAATTAAGTACGTTCCTTTGTGGTCTTCAACTCCTGGAAATTCCTTTATAAATGCTGCTATTTCAGCAAGCATAGGATCGGGAACCGGAGGATAGATTAATAAATTAATGCCCGTAGGGCTCAACACGACAAACTTTGCGTATTTATTGAGAACAGATTCTTCCATACTTATAGCCATAGCGTATAGCTCTTGAAACGCTATTGTGTTTTCATCACTGTACAGGACAATCATAGTGTTTTGTCCGCTCTGTCTTATCGACATTAGACAATCATTATAAGAATAAAATATAGAAGGGTGCTTCATTGAAAGGTCTTCGATCTGTTGATCGCTTTCTTCTTCTTTCAATGATGTGGAAGTTTCTCCTCCAATGGCTGGTAGGGCTAACAATAGTGAGATTATAGATAACAAGATGTGCATAAGGCACCTCCATTGCTAGTTTTTTTGAAACACTGGAGGGAGAATATCAAAGCCTTAGTTTTAAGGATAGTGCATTCTAATTTTAAAATAGTAAGGAATTAGATTGCCTAATTAAAGTAAATAAAGATCGGCCTTACGTTATTAATTATCAGGAGCATAGAAAACTACGCCCCCGATAATTCTGGAATATAGAAACTTATGATTGTGAATCCATAGAAATTGGAGTGGGTACAGTGAGAACTCTCTGGACCCTATCGCGACCTTGAGCATCTACAGTAACAAGAATCACACAAGGTTCTTGAAGATCTAATTCCCAAAAATGATCCTGAAAATCGGCCATATATAAAACCATAGGGTCCATTTTAGGATAGAAATCCTTAGGGCTAATCAGGCCCGGTTGCATAACAACAATATTGCACACGTTGGCTAAATCAGTAGGGAAACAAAGATCTTTTTCAGTGATATCTGTCCATACCTTTTTAGAAGTCGGATTAAAGTAAACAAATATACAGCATTTACCACTATCTTTAGCGTCTCCTAAAGCATCCGGATATGAATAATATACTTTTTGGCCATTAGGAAGTTCTACATGCTGTGGGGGAGAGAATTTATCAGAAACAGTATCTTCCTGACCCCTTAAAGGCAACCCCTCACCCCAAGTAGGTAGAGCTGATAATAAAAAAAGAACAAAGCAACAAAAGCGCATAAATCTATTCCCCGCTTATCAAAATTCACAAAACACATCAGACAAGGATTTCTAGTCAACGACCAGCCCCTCCGATATTGCGCAAGCAAAGATAGAATAACGGGTATATAAAATCACTAATTGTAAAAATAATATTACAAAATACGAGAAGAGACGCTAGATTACGCTATTTCTTGCTATTAACGCATCTAGTTCTACAGCCTGTTGATTTTGCCATTCTTGAAGTAAAACAGAAGCTCCATAACCAAAGCCAGCAGCCTTAGCGAGCTCACCAGCTCGGCTAGCTAAAGAACCACAGCGCGCAGCCGCCAACCCCATTGCTTCTGAGACAACGATACCCCGTGTATGATTCGACTCTGTTACCACGCCCCCAAAGCACAAGGCCCAGGCAAGTATTGGTAAAAGAAACTTGAAAGTTCTCATAAAAACCAGCAAATTAATAAATTAACAAGGCAATATTTTATATTAAACTTATTAATTTTTCAATCTTTACAAAGAGTTAATAATTATTGTCTTTCATGTAAATATCTAGATAAACACCGCACAACTAACACTCCTGGGGATCTAGGAGAGTCACTACCACCCTATCTTTCCGTAGACGGACATAATCCTCGAGAATAGAAAGTTTTTGTTCCTGGGGGTTTTTTGACTGCTTGGAGAGAGGATGACGTTGTTCTCTCCACTGACGATCTGCTAACTTTTGTAAAGATTGTATAAACACAGTTTCAAGACAATCAGTATTCATCCGTCGTTTTATTAGAAGCTCTATAATTATTTTATCTTCTAACAACGATAAAGCTTCGTCAAAAGGAAGGTTACTATGATGTTTTTCATAGTATTCAATCAGACGGGAAAATAGCTTCCTACATTCAGGATGTTTGAAATCCGTAGCTGTGAAATAATTTTTCGCCGTATGGGGAATGCTAATATTATGGGTTTTACAAAATACCATACATCGCAACACATCGGTTTCAATAATTATATCGGAATGAATTTTTGGTAATTTCTCTTTATTAGCTACGGGAGTTTTAGCTGGTGTGATTCCCGATTCTAATTTTGCTAAAGAAAATACCATACTTTCCGGAATCATCATCAAAGAAGCTAACTGCTTGAGATGTTCATATACGACAATAGGATTCCCCCACTTTTTGATTTGTGTAATGCTCTCTTCGATTACCAGGGCTTTTTCTCTTGGGGAAAAATTTGGATAAACACGGATTTTTTCACTAATAAGGAAAGTAAGATAATCCTCACTTTGGTCCAACAACTCTCCGAGAAGTCGGGCCCCCTTATGCATTAGGAAGGAATCTGGGTCCTCACCTTTAGGGAGACGACAGACCATAACGGCAATACCCACAGTCTGACACATATCTCCGACACGAATAGCAGCTTTTATTCCAGCATCATCACCATCGAAAAGTAAATAGGCTTTAAGAACACCCAATTTGCTTAATTCTTTTATGTGATCTTCCGTAAAAGAAGTTCCTTGCGCTGCGAGAGTACAGTTAAATCCTGAATCTATCATCTGCAAGCAATCAGCTTGACCTTCAACTAAAATGACCCGTTTTTCTTTTGCTATTCTTCGTCGAGATAGATGCAATCCAAAAAGAGCTCGCGACTTTTTAAAGATAATGGTCTCAGGAGTATTTACATACTTACTCCCCCGTGTATTTTCTAAAAATTTTCTTGATGAAAACCCGATAGTATGTCCTAGAGGATCATGGACGGGGAAAATGATTCTTCGAGAAAATAAAAACCATTTATTTCCTATAAAACCCGCATTTTCGAGTTGTTGTTCGGAAATATCTTTTTCTCTCATTGCTTGGATAAACAAGGTTTGTTCTGGGGCATAGCCTAGGTGAAAACGATCTATAGTATCTGGAGAAAACCCTCGACGGTATAGATACTGCAAGGCATCTCTACCTTCTGCAAGTTGATACAAACAAAAACGAAAAAGTTTTTCTGCCTCGCTATTAATTTGACGCAATTCGTCTTTAGCTCCTGTAGGAAACGGGGATTGTGTGTCCTTAATTTTGACAACAAGATCTACATGAAATTTCTTTGATAAAGTGAGCACAGCCTCACTAAATGTATATCCAAGATGGTTCATTAAAAAACTAATAGCATCCCCGTGAGCTCCACAACCAAAACAATGGTAATAGGCTCCTGTCGGATTAATAATAAAAGAAGGAGTTTTCTCTACGTGAAAAGGACAGCATGCTTTATAGGTAGCTCCACTTCTTTTCAAATGGAGGTGTTCCGAAAGCACTTCGATAATATCAATGCTGTGTCTAAGATTATCTAAACTTTCTTCTGTATACATAGGTTATAAGCTTGGCTGTTCCTTGGTTATGCCATATTCACTGCTTTAAATGAAAGACAGCTCGTTTTATGAATTAGCAATCAATCAAACTCCTGACGAAACCCATCTTGATCCCGAAGGATAAATATAGTAATCTAGCCGACTAACGCATAGGAAAATTCGGCAAAATCTCTATGGTCTTTTACATGAGTTTGCTAATCTAACCAACAGTTATTGAATTTATGGAATACAACATTTCTAAGCGTTGTCTTCCACTCGACTAGGTTAATCTCTAGGTAATATTTTTCCTCAAAAGAAGAACTATGACATCAAAAAAACCTACACCTATGATGAAGCAATGGCATCAATGTAAGGAGCAAGCTGGGGAGTCTCTCCTTCTCTTTCGCATGGGGGATTTTTACGAGGCTTTCTATGACGATGCGATTTTGCTCTCTCAAAATTTAGATCTCACCCTTACGCAGAGGCAAGGAATCCCTATGAGTGGAATTCCTGTATCTACAATAAATGGTTATATAGATCGCTTGGTAAGTAAAGGATTTAAAGTCGCTGTTGCTGAACAGCTTGATGAAGCACAAGACAATAAGGGGAAATCTGAACCCCTATCTAGGGAATTGCAGAGATTTGTCACTCCAGGAACACTGCTCTCTTCCTCCCTACTCCCGGAAAAAGCAAATAACTATATTGTCTCTATTAATCGTGTTGGCACTCTATTTGGATTTTCGTGTCTAGATTTTTCTACAGGATCGTTTCTATTACAAGAATACGACAATATGAAGGATCTCATTGATGAAATCTGTCGTCTAGCTCCTACAGAAATTTTGAGCTGTGATAAATTTTATAAAAAACATTCTGATATTATAGAGCAGATCCAGCAACATTTAAAGCTTACCTTATCCACCTATTCTGATTGGGCTTTCGAACATCAATTTGCCACACAAAAATTATCCTCTCATTTCAATGTATCATCCCTGGATGGTTTTGGGCTTAAGGGCTTGGTTCCCGCCATTAATGCTGCAGGAGCTTTACTTTCCTATCTTCAAGACAAACTTCTTTTACCCGTTGAACATATTTCCGTACCCAAAACACATAGACATCAAAAACACCTTCTCATAGATACTGCATCTCAGGTGAATCTTGAGCTTTTAACTCCAATTCATGACCCTCAGGGAAAGAGCTCTCTTTTACATGTTATGGAACGTACCTGCACCCCTATGGGAGGCAGACTACTACGCAATACCCTAGTAAATCCTTTTTACGATCAAAATGAAATCTTACTACGTCAAGATGCTGTAGAGTTTCTCTTGAATTGTTCGGATTTAAGAAAAAATCTAAGATCTTTCCTCTCTCAAGTACGCGATTTAGAACGTTTAATTACAAAGATCACCACCACATTAGCAGGTCCTAAAGATGTAGGCATGCTTCGTGATTCATTAAATGCGAGTATGCGTATTTGCGAAATACTTTCCCCCTTATCTTTACCAGAATTCTTCCAGGGGAAATTTATACCTGTTATCGGTATAGCTTCCCTTTTAGAATTGCTTTCTGAAGCACTTCTAGGAGAATTACCTTTAAGGATCTCTGAAGGAAATATTTTCTCTGATGATCATCATCCTGATCTTAAACGTCTACGTTACACTCGTGAGAATTCCAAAGAATGGCTGTGGCAGTATCAAGAAACCATTCGCAAGCAAACGGGAGTTAAAAAACTCAAAGTTTGCTATTCCCAAGTTTTGGGCTATTACATAGAAGTGAGCAGTGACTTTGCTCCTCTATTACCTAAAGAATTTATCCGGCGGCAATCACGTCTCCATGCTGAGCGTTTTACAACAGAAAAATTACAAGAATTTCAAGATGACATGCTCCATGTCTCCGATAAATTGCAAACGCTAGAAACTCAATTATTCAAAGATTTATGTTCGCAAATTCTAGAACAACGTGATGCTATTCTTGCTTTATCCCAGGTAATAGCGGATACAGATTATATTCTTTCTCTTGCTGATCTTGCAGCAGAATATGGTTATTGCCGTCCTATTGTAGATACTAGCGATTCTCTATCTATATCAGGAGGGATTCATCCCGTTGCACAAACTCTATTAGACAGGGGAACTTTTATACCCAATGACATAAAAATGCATAGCACACGAACCCGGATGATTTTAATCACCGGACCAAATATGGCTGGGAAATCCACATATATTCGACAAATTGCTCTGCTTGTCATAATGGCACAAATGGGTTCGTTTATCCCTGCAAGAGCGGCACATATTGGAATGATTGATAAGATCTTCACGCGCATAGGTGCTGGAGATAATTTATCTAAAGGAATGTCAACATTTATGGTAGAAATGGCAGAAACTGCTAATATCCTACATAATGCTACCGATCGTTCTTTAGTCATTCTCGACGAGGTTGGTCGAGGGACAAGTACCTATGACGGTTTGGCAATTGCACAATCTGTTGTAGAATATCTCTTATTCACTGAAGGCAAAAAAGCTAAAACTCTATTTGCAACGCATTACAAAGAATTGACCGATTTAGAAAATCATTGCCCACATGTAGAAAATTTTCACGCAGGTGTGAGAGAAAATGGTGGCCAGCCTGTATTTTTATATGAAATTCTTAAAGGGCATTCTCAGAAAAGTTTTGGAATACATGTTGCAAAACTTGCTGGCTTTCCTCTTTGTGTGATATCGAGAGCACAACAGATCCTACGTCAATTAGAAGGCCCAGAAGCGACTTCTAAACAAACCCAAGAAAAAGTACGGCAACTCACGTTGTTTTAAATATGCATGTAAAGGATTTTACTCCGAAACTTATCTCCACATCTCCAGGTGTTTATCTAATGAAAGACAGTTCCGGAGAAGTATTGTATATCGGAAAAGCAAAAAATTTACGTAACCGAATAACAACGTATTTTCAAAAACAAGGGGATTCCAGAGAAAGAATCCCTTTCTTAATGAAGAAAACAACCAATATAGAAACGATTTTAGTCTCTAACGAAACTGAAGCTCTTCTTTTAGAAAACAACTTAATCAAAAAATATCATCCAAAATACAACGTACTTTTAAAAGACGATAAGACCTTTTTTTGCTTAGCGATATCTCTAACACATCCCTGGCCGAAAATAGACGCTATCCGGACCAAAGCAGTTACATCTTCAAAAAAACAGATAATTTTTGGCCCTTACGTAAGTGCAGAGGCTTGTCGAACCCTTTTAGAAATTATTGGTCAATGGTTTCCTCTACGCACTTGCTCTGACCGAGAATTCTCTTCAAGGAAACGTCCTTGCATCCTTTATGAGATGAAACGGTGCTTGGCACCTTGTGTAAATTTATGTTCCCACGAGGAATATGAAGAGACTTTGGAAAAAGCTGTACTATTTTTAAAAGGTAAGGTCTCAGAAATCATTCAAGATTTAGAGAAATCCATCGAGAAAGCTTCTAAAGAACAAAAGTTCGAACAAGCAGGCGTCTTTTATCGCACATTAAAGCTTATTCAACAGGCTATGGTAAAACAGCACGTAGAAAAGTTTCATTTTCAAAACCTTGATGCTATTGGCCTATATAGAAAAAACCGAGAAACAGTCATTACTGTTCTAACAGTGCGTTCAGGAAAATTACTCGGAGCTCGTCATTTCCCATTTTCAGAAAATGCTCAGGAAGATACCGATTTGCTTTCTTCTTTTATTTTACAATACTACGCAAACCAGCCGCAAACCCCTAAAGAAATTCTTACCCCTATTCCTCTAGATATTCCCGATCTTCCTTATCTATTAAATAAAGACGCACCTCCACAGTTACGCTCTCCAAAAACAGGTTATGGGAAAGAACTACTGAACTTAGCTAAAAACAATGCTAAAGTACATGCAGAAACGACTATACAATCTTCAGGACTACCCTATGAAGAGATGAAAAAAATTCTAAAATCTCCGGATTATCCTTGCCGTATAGAATGCTATGACAATGCTCATCTACAAGGTTCTCACGCTGTTGGAGTGTATATTGTCTACGAAAACGATGCTTTATCTCCAAAAAATTATAGAACATTCTCTATCTCCTCTTCTGCGCATAATGACCTAGCAGCTTTCCATGAAGTACTATCCCGTAGATTTAATTCTCTGACATCCTCTCTTCCCGATATGATTGTTATAGATGGAGGACGGACACAATATTCTCAGGCAAAAAAAACATTAAAAGAACTTAACCTTACAGGAATTCAGGTCGTCTCCATAGCTAAAGAGGCGAGTAACCACAGCGGCTCATTAAGAAATGAAAAATTATTCTGTGATACTTTCCCTCAAGGAATCCTTTTATCTCCAACATCGAAGCTTTTACAATTTTTTCAGAAACTTCGTGACGAAGCACATAGATTTGCAATCAGTAGACATCGTCACAAACGAAATAAAGATCTCTTAGCACCTCAAGAGAAAATTCCAGGAATTGGAGAGGTAAAGAGAAAGCGTTTACTACAAAAATTTAAAAGCTGGAAACAGGTTATGAAAGCCTCCCAGGGAGAGCTTGAAACTATCCCTGGGCTAACGAAAAAAGACATTAAACAATTGCTGGCTAAGCAAGCTGAGAAGACAGAGATGATTGAAGATTGAAAAGAATATTATTCTTCAACTTCTTCCTTTATCTCCTCTAGAAAATCCTCTGCTGAGGGTAGATCTGCAACACACAATTCTTCTAATTCATCTTCTGATTCTGATTCAGAGCGATCCTTAGGCTGAGTTAACCCCTTAATGATCACATGAACAGAAGCTACATGAAGACCTGTATATTCAGATATTTCAGAAACTATACAGCCCTGAATTTCTTCGGTTTTTTCTGGTATAGAAACACCGTAATCAACATTTACTTCGACACGAACTTTTACTAGATGATTTTTAGAATCTTGTTCTACGTAAATCCCCTTCATTCTCTCGATATCTCTACCGAATAAAGTATCAATTAAATTTCCCCCCAAAAGAGAAACCCCGTTGATTTTAGCTAAACAATGTAAAATAATTACTTGAATTACACGAGTCTCTATATCACGGCTGAATACAGTCTCTGGAAATTCAATTTCTTTCACATCTAGTTTTAAATTCTGCTTATCCATATTCCTCCTATGTGCCTATTTCGCTAGCGAGAAATGTACTCTATAGAAATAATAAGCGCTAGTGATTAGTCTAATGGTCAAGCGGTTAATATGCTACCCTCAATGCTTCCTATTTCTTTTTTTTTGATTTACATTCTGTTAGGGTTTTTAGCCGCTTACCTAGCTGTTAAAAAAAACCGCAATCCGATTGGTTGGTTTCTCGCGGGTATGTGCTTCGGGTTCTTCGGAATTATCATACTTCTTATCCTCCCGGATCTTCCCCCTAGGAATGATAATTCTAATCCATCCTCTGATGATAACGAACCATCCAATAATATTTTACATTCTATTTTAGAAGATTCTTCCGTTATTTCATCCCCACCCCCTGTTGATCAAGTACCTAGAGATACAGAAAAATGGTTTTATCTAAATAAAGAAAAACAGAATGTTGGTCCCATGTTTCTAGAAGATCTTCTTCTATTCCTTAGAGACAAAGAAAAACATGCTTCAGAGAATACAAATCCTGAGGATATCTGGGTTTGGAAAAAGGGAATGGAAAATTGGGAAAGAGTAAGGAATATCCCGGAACTGAACGAAGCGTTAAAAATTCTTAAATAATTTTAGAAAATTCAACGCATCGTTTCTAGTGGTAGATACGTGATTCTAGAAATCCTACCAGCTTGCTTTGATAACTCCAGGAATTTCTCCCATGGAAGCCATCTCTCTAAAACAAATTCTAGAAATAGCGAATTTTCTTAGATAACCACGAGGACGACCTGTTAACAAGCATCTATTGTGCAAACGAATAGGAGCCGTATCTCTTCTCATCTTATTCAATGCCACACGTGCATTTTCCTTCTCTTCTTCGCTAGCAGTTAAGCTTTTTGCAATGTTGCGAAGCTCGCTTCTTTTTTTGTAGTTCGCCTCTACTAATCGTCGGCGCTTATTTTCTCTCGCTACTGCTGACTTTTTCGCCATGCGTTCTTACCTAAAACTTATTAAATTATTTTTTACGCGCAGGGCCCGTTTGACGTTGTTTACGATTAGGGTCCTTTTTATTAATAACATAAAGGCGCCCTTTACGACGAACAAGCTTATCTCCTTTTGAAGGATCTGCTTTGATAGATGAACTCACTTTCATGAAAACTATACCCTGATGGTCCCTCTCCAATAGAGAGAAAGACGCTCTAAATTATGGAATATCGCTAAAAGGAACTAATTTAATCCCTTTGGCACTTTTTGACAACAGCAGACTTAACTAGACGATAAGTTCCATCGTGTAAAGCAAGAATCTCTTTAGTTCTCTTGATCTTATTAGTCCAATTTTATAAACTTACGGAGAGTTTTTTCTAGTGCAATCATTCAATAGACTAGAAAATCTAGAAACCATAGGAAGGTACTGTGAAACGAACTTATCAACCTAGCAAAAGAAAGCGTCGAAATTCTGTGGGCTTCCGCACCCGTATGGCTACAAAAAACGGAAGAAACTTACTAAACCGCCGCCGCCGTCATGGCAGACACAATCTAGTCGACCTATAAAATATTTTGTTTTGTGCATCGATCAACCTTACCCAAATATGCTCGTGTATTAAAGAGAAGACAATTTCTTTATATCTCCCGAGCAGGATCTCACTGTCAAGGCAGTCAGGTTGTTTTTCACGTTGCTCCGTCTAAATATCCTGGATGTTGCAAGTTAGGAATAACTGTATCAAAAAAGTTTGGCAAAGCACATAAAAGGAATTATTTTAAAAGACTTGTGCGCGAGGCTTTTCGTCAAAAACGTCATTCTCTTCCAGCTTGTCAAATTGTTGTTATGCCTAAAAATAAGCAACAACCTAGATTTAAGGACTTGCTTCAAGATTTTACTCAACAAGTCCCGGAAGCACTCAGCAGTAAGCTAGCGAAAAGCAAGCCTATGACTGGTGTCGAATGTAGTCCAAAGAATGAGAAATGTGAGATCGCACTTCCTTAGGTGCTGTTTCAAAGGCAACCTCGGCATGCTGCAAAGCATTTTTCCATTGGTCAGAATCTAAGTAAAACTGAGCAATCATCATCTCAATTCTCCAAACATTTTCCTGATCTTGCTGACCAAATTCTGTTAAATAAGATTCTAGAGGAGCAATTACTTGACTTGGGTCCTGGCGCACACCCTCTTGGGATCTTTTCGCCAATTCCTGAAATTCAATCAAAGCAACAGTAAAGTGGGTATGTTTTTCATTTTTCGGATCTTTATTGAGTAACTTGCGTTTTACTCTCTGACATTCTTCAGAATCCATTCTTCCGCCTTCAACAAGAAGACGATATTTTTCCGATAAAAAGAAGTAATCATCATTACGCACGCCTAATTCCAAGGCTTTTGCCATGAAATCTTTTCGTGCAAGCTCTTCAGAAAGTCGATAATATTTCTGAAGCTCTTCCATAGACAACGTATGAATGGTTGGGTAGGCATTATTTATTAAGAAATCACTCTCAATGATATGACATAGACTTTCGCCTAAATTTTCTCCGGTTTCATTGCCGAAGGAACCGATTTTATATATCTCTCTCCCTTCATGAGAAAGTAGAAGAAGAGACGGGAATTCATCAATTTTGAACTTGGTTTTTAGATAAGCATTTTGCGTGCGTAGTGTTTCACTCTGCGAAGAATGTCGAGGAAAATCTACTTCTAAGCATATGAAATTACCATTTACCTTTTTGGAAAATTCTAAAGAAGTGAGAACCTCTTTACGAATTTTCATGCACGAACCGTTCCAATCGGAACCAGAAAAAAAGATTAACATTGGCAGTTCAGAATCGCGGCTTTTTTTCACAGCCTCGTTATAATCTACATGCCAAACAAGCTTAGAAGAATTGTCATGAACAACGCCATGCAAACTTAGAGGACTTGCACCTAATAGAAACGTTGTTAATGTCTTCAGTTGCTTCAAAGAATATTTCTTCATAATCTGTAACAGGATCATGGGCTTCCTCTCCTTCTCCGAGTGAATAGGACGCAACTCGTTCTATTTAGGCGTCACAGAATGCTCTCAGGGCATTCTATCAACCATCCTTGTTGTATAGTCTTTTTTTTATTAAAACGAAATAAAAAACACCACTTAAAAGTTTTGATCTTTTCTACAATCAAACACAATTGTCTATTGGATTAAATAATCATGTATTTCTTAGGAATATTTATGCGTAAAATCCTTAGATTAATTCTTCTTTTAAACAATCTTATATTATTAATTCCTCTATTGCGTTCCTTAGAAAAACCGTAGATTGGGAAACGATCTTATGTTAAAGTCACAAGAAAATATACTCTTCTTTCATATTGAGGCGTTAGTATAGCACCTTGACACAAGCTTAAGTCGACGCTCTCATCGGTAAAAATCTAGAACCTCTGAGAGTCCATATATGAGACAATCATCTGAAAATAAACAAAACCTTTATTTGTACAATACAGCATCGAGGACAAAAGAACTTTTTTCTTCTTTAAACGATACTGTGAAGTTGTATACGTGTGGCCCTACCGTCTATGACTATGCGCATATAGGAAATTTTCGCACGTATGTGTTTGAAGATTTATTGAAACGGACTCTCTTATTCTTCGGATACTCTGTAAAGCACATTATGAATATTACGGATGTGGATGATAAAACTTTGGCAGGCGCTTGTAAGAAAAATGTCTCCTTGGACGTTTATACTGCTCCGTATACACAAGCTTTTTTTGAAGACATCACCACGTTAAATATTCTACCTGCAGATGTCTATCCCCATGCTACGCACTATATTCCTCAAATGATTGAAGCCATTAAAAAACTTTTAGATGATGGGATTGCCTACGTGGGTCAGGATAATTCTGTATATTTTTCCATAGAGAAATTTCCGACATACGGCAAGTTATCTCAATTGAAATTACAAGATCTGCAATGTTGCTCTAGAGTAAACTCTGATGAATATGATAAAGAAAATCTTTCTGATTTCGTATTATGGAAAGCATATGATGAAAAGAGAGATGGTCATATTTACTGGGAAAGTCCTTTTGGCAAAGGGCGTCCAGGATGGCATCTCGAATGCTCAATCATGGCTATGGAGCTCCTCGGTGCCTCTATTGATATTCATGCAGGCGGGGTAGATAATATCTTTCCCCATCATGAAAATGAAATTGCCCAATCAGAGTCATTATCTCATGCACCTTTTTCTCGTTACTGGCTCCATTCAGAGCATCTTCTTGTTGATGGGAAAAAAATGTCGAAGAGTTTAGGCAATTTTTTCACATTAAGAAATTTATTGGATCGTGGGTTTTCCGGAGAAGAAATTCGTTATATGCTCTTACAGAGCCATTATAGAATGCAATTAAACTTCACGGAAGAGGGATTACTTGCATGTCGGCAAGCCTTAAAACGCTTACGTGATTTTATTTCCCGATTAGAAAATCCTTATCCTGAACACTCAGAAATTTCAGAAGATGTAAATCAGCAAGGGAAAGTATTTCTACATGCTTTCTCAGAAGCTATTGCCAATGATTTAAACATAGCAGCAGCTCTTGCAGCTTTATTTGATTTTATCCATCAAACCAACTCAACAATTGATAAAGCCAATTTCACACAAGCTGATGCTAATTATGTTTTAGACGTTATGAAGAAAATCAATACCGTACTTGGTGTGATTCCTTTCTCTGCTGATCTAGAAATCCCTAAAGAGGTAAAGCAACTTGTCGAGGAACGAGAAGTTGCTCGTAGGGGAAAAGATTGGAAGCAAGCGGATATCCTTCGAGATCAGGTTGCTTCCTTAGGCTACGTTATTGAGGACGCTAAATCGGGACCTAAAATAAAAAGACTTTAATCACTTTCTGATTCCAAACGACGCATAGCTGGGAAATATAAAACATCACGAATCGAAGCCGAATCAGTAAGAATCATCACCAGACGATCGATCCCTATTCCAAATCCTCCCGCAGGAGGAACTCCTTGACATAGGGCTTCTAAAAACTCCTCGTCAATAGGATGATATTCACTATCGGGATCTAAGGCTTTTTTCTCCATTTGCTTTTCTAAAAGCATTCTTTGGCGTAACGGATCATTTAGCTCTGAATAAGCATTACAAAGTTCTTTTCCTAAGCAAAAACTTTCAAAACGCTCTACAAAATCTGCCTCTCCAGAACGCAAAGACTTACACAATGGTGTTGTCTCTACGGGATGATCAGTAATGTGGTGAGGAGCAATCAATTTATCACACACCAACTCATCAAATAGCGCTGCGATTAACAAACCTCTTGGTGCCGTTGCATAAGATTCTTCGGGTAACGAAGTGCGCTCTTTTAAAATCTTGCGCAACTCATGATCTGCATGAAGATCGACATCTACATCTCCATATGTCTTGATACTATCTTTCATAGTCATACGAATCCAAGGAGCTTTAAAATCAATAGACTGCGGCCCTTGTTTCAAATGTGAGTAAGTTAAAATAGTGCTGCCATCATTTAACGCACAGACTAAGTATTCAACAAGATTCTCCACGTACGTCATAACGCTATGATAATCTACATTAGTTGCATAAGCCTCAATCATGGTAAATTCAGGATTATGAGTTCTATCAATCCCCTCATTCCTAAATACCTTACCGATTTCATAAATACGTGGGGTTCCTCCAACAAGGATTTTTTTTAAAGAAATCTCAGGAGAAATCCTTAAAAACACTTCTGAATGTAAAGCATTCAAAGTCGTTACAAAGGGTGTCGCTTCAGCACCTCCATAAACATTTTGTAATATGGGAGTTTCTACCTCTATAAATCCTTGAGCATCCATATACTGACGCATCAGCTTAATAATACGGCTTCTTTTTAAAAAAGTTTGACGTACTTCATCAGAAGAAATCAGGTCTAGCCAACGCTTCCTATAGCGAATTTCTTTATCACTTAATCCTGCATGTTTATCGGGAAGAGAAATTAATGCTTTGCATAGCAAAGTAACAGTCTCTACAAGAATAGTGAGTTCTCCAGAATGTGTGAAAAATAGGTACCCTTCAATTCCTAAAATATCTCCAAGATCTAGCTTCTTCTCTATGAATTTTATTGGAGTAACCTCTGCGTCCTTAGGAAGACCTTCAACCAAAGAGAAGTCCCTATTAAACATGACTTGGATTTTTTGATCGTTATCTAGGATTTGAGCAAAAGCATTCTTTCCCATAGAGCGAAAAAGCACCATGCGCCCAGAGATTTTCACCTTAGGAGTTTTCCTATTTGTAGCGTCTTCGCTATTACCAAGAGTCTGTGAAGAATATTCTTTTTTGATTTCCTCAATACTACTTGTCCCTGGGAATTCATAAGGATATGGGTTAATACCTAGGTCAGATATTTCCTGGAGTTTATTACTTCTTTGGAGAAAATCTTCTTGTGTTAGGTATTCAGCTTCTGACATTTTTTCTAAATCCTTTTGCCTATTTCTTATTCTCCGGAGATTGCTCTATTTCCAAAAACATAATCTACAATGCAAGAAATTCGATGCTATCCGAAAAAGGTGGGTCTTAAAAGTTCACTGTAAGATAGAGATTTTCTCAAAAACAACAAAAAAGATGAATGTTTAATTAAGAGAAAAAGAGAACTTCAGAGAGGAAGATCTCCTCTCTAAAATTCTTTAAGAAGAGATTTACTATTTTTTATGCAAAGCGGCTTTAATTTTCTTAACGTAATTCTCACCACCACCATATTCAAATCCCATTCTGGCTTTCTCAGTTCCATTAGCATCAATAAAGACTAATGTTGGGAATCCGTTTACACCGTACTTGGATTTTAAAGCTTGGTTTTGCTGTTTCACATCTGCAGGTTGATTATTGGATTGTGGAAAATCTAATTCCACCATATGTAAATTTTCATCAGCATAATTTTGAAATTCAGGAGTATTTAAAATCTGATCCTGCATTTTTATACACCAGATACACCAATCGGAACCTGTAAAAAATAGACCTATAGGTCTTTTATCTTTTTGGGATTGTTCAACAGCATTGGTATAATTTTCCCATTTAACTCCCGAAGTACTCACTTGTTGAATGGAGGGCTTTCCGGAATCTTTTTGATAATGAGAACGTCTTTTTGCTGCACAACAAGGCAATGTGAGTAATAAACAGAGAGTTATTAAACTTCCTTGCAACCAACGTTTCATGCAAATCCTCTTAAAAAAATATTGTAGAGTTTTCCCTTAATTACCGTAGTGTATTATCCTGTTGTGCGTAAAAAGCAAGGGAATTTTCACATTCGGAAACAAAGAGCGTGGATGAATAAACCATCTATATCTATAGTGAATCCGTAGATATCTTTGCTATTTTTATATTCGTATGACACATCCGAATCCTTCCATTCCTTTGATTTTACAGGAAATTATCAATCGCTATTTAGATCCGCATTACCCACCGTTAGCGAAGCTTATCCCCCTAAATCTTAAAGAAGAAATAAGTAGAATTCCTGTAAAAGCTTCTGCGCCCATTAAACCAAAAATTATTACACAACCTACCACAATAGATAAAAAATTAGAAAATCCTCCACTCAATCCACTACAAAATAATGAAGAACCTTCCTTACCTGCTGTTCATGAGCGTATAAAAAAATCTTCATGGGAATGTATCCCATCCCCTCCTGATCTTTCCAAAGAAGAAATTCTCAAATTTCGTTATTCTGCTTTACAAGCACATTGCGTAAAAACTCCTTTGGATATTCCTTGTGGGATTTTTGTAGATGAAGAAAAAGATGAAGAAGTCTTATTTTTCAACAGATTAACGAAAATTCTTACCCAACAAATTTTTCCTTCACGGCTCGTCTTATTAACAGGTCATAAAGATATTTTTCATAAGAATAAGAGCTTCTCTTTATGTCTAGCACCTTTAACAATGATACGTTATAAAATGTCCAATGTACGTTATCATCAATCGTTCACTAAGGATGGGTGTACTTGGATTCCTATTTATTCTTCAGTATACTATGAAAATGATCCGCAATTGAAACGAGATCTATGGGTAATATTGAATCAACTACCTTTCGCCTATACGCAGAAGTCATAGTAAACTCCAATATCAATAAGGTATTAGACTACGGGCTCCCTGAAAATCTTGAACACATTACTAAAGGTACTGGTGTCAGTGTCTCTTTACGGGGCGCAAAAAAATACGGGATCGTCCATCAAATTAAAACAACAACAGAATGTAAACGGGTTCTCCCAATCTTAGGTGTTATTGGTTCTGGAATTGTACTCCCCCAAGACCTTCTAGAACTTATGTTTTGGATGAGTCAATACTATTTCGCTCCTTTAGGGAAAACATTACGTTTAGTACTCCCAGGAATATCCTCAAGCATTATACAACCAAAACAACACTATCGCGTTATACTCAAGCAAAGCAAAGCAAAAACAAAGGAAATGATTCTCGCAATTCAAAAGGAATCTCCTTCACAAGCAGCAGCTTTAAAAACATTACTATCTTACAATTCTCCTCCTGGCCTCTCTGAGCTTATGGATAAAGCCAAGATTTCCCAATCTCCTATCCATTCCCTAGAAAAACTCGGTGTTATTGAAATCGCCAATGCTGCAGATCTCGAAATTCAAGAAGACAGTTTATCATTTTTCCTCCCCGATGCTCATCCTCTATATCCTCAGCAACAATCTGCTGTGGATAAGATTTCCTCATCTTTATCCTTAGGAAAATTTCAAACTCATCTTCTTTTTGGTGTAACAGGGAGTGGAAAAACAGAGGTATATTTCCAGGCTATTCGTGAGGCAAGGAAATTAGGGAAAAGCGCTATTCTTTTAGTCCCTGAAATCGCTCTCACCATACAAACAGTCACCTTATTTAAAGCACATTTTGGGAAAGAAGTTGGTATTCTCCATCACAAGCTCAGTGACAGTGATAGAAATAAGACCTGGAGAGAAGCATCAAAAGGAAATATTAGTATCATCATAGGGCCAAGATCTGCCTTATTCTGCCCTGTACAAAAATTAGGGTTAATCATCGTTGATGAAGAGCACGATCCTGCATATAAACAAAGTGAAAGCCATCCCTGTTATCATGCCCGTGACGTTGCTGTTATGCGAGGGAAACTTGCTAATGCTACTGTGATACTAGGAAGTGCTACTCCGAGTCTAGAAAGCTATTCCAATGCGTTATCAGGTAAATATATCCTTTCGGAATTATCAACACGGGCTGCTGCTGCCTGTCCTGCTAAAGTCTCTCTTATCGATATGAATATGGAGAGAGAGAAGACAAAAACAAAAACACTATTTTCACAAGCAGCAATTAAAAGTATTGAGAAACGTCTTGCTGTTGGTGAGCAAGTTCTCGTTTTCTTTAATCGTCGTGGTTATCATACAAACGTTTCATGCTCCTCATGCAAACATATACTGAAATGTCCTCACTGCGACATGGTATTGACTTTCCATAAATATGCTAATGTTCTGCTCTGTCATCTTTGTAACTCCTCTCCTAAAGAGCCTCAAACATCCTGTCCAAAATGTCATGGCGCCATGACTTTACAATACCGTGGATCAGGAACTGAAAAAATTGAGAAGGTACTTCACAGCATCTTTCCAGAAGTTCGCACTATACGTATTGATTCTGATACTACGAAATTTAAAGGAAGCCATGAATCCTTATTAAAACAATTTGCCACAGGAAAAGCTGACATTTTGATCGGCACACAAATGATTGCTAAGGGCATGCACTTCCCCGCTGTCACTCTAGCAATAATTTTAAATGGGGACTCAGGTCTCTATATTCCTGATTTCCGAGCGTCTGAACAGGTATTCCAACTCATTACTCAAGTAACAGGAAGATCAGGGAGAAGCCATCTTCCTGGAGAGGTACTCATTCAATCTTTTCTCCCAGATCACAACACGATTCGTTGTGCCATGCAACAAGACTATTCTGCTTTTTATAACCAAGAGATCCCTGGAAGAGAATTGTGTGGCTATCCACCATTTATTCGTCTTGTACGCTGTATCTTTATAGGAAAATGCCCCAAGCTGACTTGGAAAGAAGCTCATCGCATTCACACATTACTTGAAAAGCAGTTAGACATCCATACACAACTCATGCAAATCACTCCTTGCGGGCATTTTAAAATCAAAGATGTATTTCGATATCAATTTTTGATAAAGAGTAAACAAGTTCTACCAGTAAATAGAAAGCTTCATGAAGCTTTATTATCAGCAAAACTATCACCCAAAGTGAAGTTCATGATTGATGTCGATCCCACAACAACATTTTTCTAAATAGCTACATAACATAGCAATTAAGATATCGACCTCATCATAAGTATTATATGCGTGAAAATTTATTCGTATAAAAGGCTTATTTACAAAAGTCATTAACCCAACACGTAAATTAACCTCATCCAACATTGAAATAAGAAGATCCTCATTGAAATCTCTTAAAAATATAGGCTGGCCACAACATTGTGAGTGTAGTCCAAAATGTTTCTGAAAGTATGCCTTTAAGCTAAAAATCTGTTTCCTAGAGTGTGTGCCCTCTAAAAACAGATGATCATAAGCCGCGTCTATCGTAATTAACGCATGAGGAGCTAATGCTGTAGTATAACGTAAGGGTGGAGAGCTCAACATCAATTCTGTTTTCACTTCTGAAGAAGAAAGAATTGCTGCCCCCATAGCTCCCATAGCCTTACTATAAGTCACAAGTACAGAATAAAAATTCTCATATCCCCATTCATAACATAACCCACGTCCCTCGCCAAAAATGCCCATAGCATGAGCTTCGTCTACAATCAGGTGAGCGTTATATTTTCTCGAGAGAAGTATAAGTTCTCCAAGAGGGGCTAATGTTCCCGAAAAGGAGTATACAGAACAAACAAAAATAAAGATTCTTCCTGATGAAACTGCTCTATGAGAGATCAATAAAGATTCTAAAGAGTTCAAATCATTATGTTGAAACGACTGCTGTTTCCCAGAGATCATCTTTAAACTTTGCACAACAGAGACGTGCACAGACTCATCCCAAAACACTATGTCAGTATCTTTAGAGACGTGATAACAAAATCCTAGATTCGCCATATAGCCGCTATGAACAACAAAAGCAGCTTCAGCATTATGAAAATCCCCTATTTTCTTTTCTAAATTCTGCAAAATTGGAGATGGCCCCACAATAGCTCGAGAACCCCGTGCTCCCAGTTGTGCTTCAGGAAATTCATCACAATACGCACGATAACGTCTCTCAACTTCATTGACTAATGTTGTAGAACGGGAGAAACCTAAGAAATCATTAGTTACAAAATCTATTGGGCATTCACTCATTAAAGATCTTTTCCTTGAAATCTAGAATCTTTAACTATTCAAGTGTCTTTTTAGTCCCCATGAAACAGAGAAAGAGCTAGAGAATTTAAAGCTCGGTAATCAGGCTTTCCTGTGCCCAGCATCGGGATAGATTCCAGTTGATGCTGATAGGATATCTTCATTATGCTACTTGTTTTTAAGTTTTTTAGGATATCATTTACTTCATTGAGAGTTGTAGAAAACGTTGTGAATAAACACAGTCTTATCTTCTCACCAGGAAGCCCGCAAACAATTAACGAGATACCTTCTTGTTCTTCGGGCAATCCAAAACCTTCAGTAAGTAAGCTCTCTAAAGCTTGTAAGCTTACCATCTCACTACCGATTTTTACGAAACGACTAAGTCTTCCTTTCAAAAATAACTGACTATTCTTATCTAAGTATCCTAAATCTCCTGTCACATACCAATTATCCCCTCCGAGCTTGACAAATCCTTGATTAGGGTCAGCTCCTAGATAACCAGAAAAGAGAGATGTCCCGCGAATGACAACTAAACCCACCTCTCCTGATGATACAGGAACATAGGTCTCCTCAGAGACAATCATGATGTCCATGCCTTCAACAGGAATACCAACGCAGGATTCATCCTTTGGACTATCTTCATTATTAATCGTAACAACTGGCGAGCATTCTGTAGTCCCATAACCTTGACGAAGAAGAATATGTGGGAAATCTTTTTCCGCTATCTCTCTTAGAGAATCTTTAAAAGCATCACCACCAATAACCACAAAACGCAAAGAATTTAATAAAGATTCTTGTTTCCTAGCAGTTTTCAAAATGTAGTCGAAAAAGATAGGCGTGCTACCTAAAAAAGTCGCGTGAGTTCTATCTATAAGCTCTACAATTTTTTTAGGTTGCAAAGGGTTATAGGAGAAAACTACAGGCAAACCTGCAAGCATGGGGAAAAGAGCGCAGCAGTTAAATCCATAAGCATGAAATGGAGGAAGGAACGACATCATAATGTCAGTTTCTACAGGCTCAAAGAATTTCAGACAGGCCTTCTGATTCTCTAAGAGATTCGCATGTGTTAGTGGAACTCCTTTAGGAAGTTTCTCCGTTCCTGATGTAAATAAAATAACAGCGATCTTTTCCTCACTCTGTCCTGAGATATCGAATAATCGTATTAACCAACGGTAAGGAAGAGAAAGGTAAAATGCTATACGCACTTTATCCCAAACAGAAAGTTCCTTACGTATAGTTTCCATGTAAATTAGTTGCGCTGGATACTCAACACCATCGCCATGGATTTGTCGCAGATGCTCAACAAGTTGTTTAGAAGTTAGGATATGATTTACATTAGCAAGCTCAATACAGGCTGCCATTTCTCGAAGCCCCTGACTCCAGTTAATCATAACAGGAACTTTACCAGACAATAGTATAGCAAAATAAGCAATGTAGGCTCCTGCAGAAGCTGGCATCATAACCCCAATATTCTGATCGGGATATTTAGATACTTTTAAGGCTAAAGCTATAACCGCCTTACGCAAATCATCATAAGACAATATTCCTAGTTGCTCGTCCCAACAACTGGCATCCGATTTCATTTCTGAACACAGTTTTAAAAACTTCTCTAAAACCGTGTGACCGTCTCGTAAACCTATACGACGTTTGTTAGAGTAATTCCAACGCTTATGCATACCAAAACTCCCCTAGATCAGGCATAAGGAACTTCTATAGGAAAACTCTCTTTATCCTCATTAAACCATGAGGAAAGAAAAGCATTCAAATCTTGTTTTGTGGGGAATTGTTTTAAGAAGTCGTTGTCTATCTGATGTATAGTTACTTTCACAAAGCGTTTCGGCATGAAAAATAATCCCCGACGTAATAGGGCTTTCATCGCTTCTTTAAATACTATACCCAACTTGGGTGTAGATTGAGTTTTATAACGCGAAAAGGCACTACCCCATAATCCGCTAATGCGTATCAAAAATACGTTGCAATCCTTAGACTTATGCAACAATACGTATGCCGAATATTGATTAACTATTTCTTCTTTACCATTCCTTGATAACTTACCAGCAGGATACAGTAAAACACTGCCCTTATTGTCCAAAACATTGATTGTCTGATTATAAAACTGTTCCATCTCTTCGACAGTCTTTTTACATTCTCTTCCAGGAACAACAGTTGGAACAGGTATAGCTCCCACAGAATTTAAGAACCAACGAACTACTGCGTTTTTAAATAAATAATTTACAGCAAGAGGACGCACATGAAAACGCGGCCAAAATAAGTATTCAAGAATTACAGGATCAATTTCAGCTACATGATTTGATAAAAATAGACTTCCTTGATTAGGATTAGGTTTTAGAGACTTTAAACCCTCTAATTTTATCTTGTAGCGCAATTTTAAAGCAGAGCCAACGAGAAAAGCATAAGTAGCTTCATAGATAGTGCGCCACATTTTAACTATCATAGGTAACCTTTTCCCATAACAAATTCTCTTACAACCCCTATAGCAAGTTTAACATAATCCTGTCTTTTGATAGTATGGTTTAGCTACTACTTAGGGAAAAAATCACTATGCCGTCTCATTTGTTAGATTATCAAAGAGTTGTAGAAAGTATAGTTGAGAAAACAATCGCCGAGTTAATCCGTTATCGACAACGCCTCCCGTTGGTCCATTTCTGGACAAAACCCGACGGGTCCTTCGTTACTCCTGCAGATTATGCTGTCCAATATTGTCTTCAAAAAAAACTATCAACAACCTTTCCACATATTCCATTTATAGGAGAGGAAGTTCTAGATCCTGTAAGCGACAGTCATAAAATTAATAAAATTTTAGAATTCGTTCATAAGCTAGATCCTAAAGCAACATCCGAAGATCTTCTAGAGACATTAACGCCTCATCAAGAAATCTCCTCATTATATTGGCTTGTTGATCCTATTGACGGCACATCGGGATTTATCAAAAATCGTTTTTTTGCAACTGCAGTATCTCTAATTTATGAGGATAAGCCTATACTTGCCATTATGGCCTGCCCATCAACAGATTCTCATACATTTAAAATCTATTCTGCAGCTAAGAACTACGGGACTTCATTATTTGGTACGGCAATTGAATCCAGACGTTATCTAAAATCTGGAACTACATTAACGGGGAAGTTTTGTGAAGCTTCTTTAGCAGCACGCAATCAACAACACCACACAACACGTTTATTAAGTTTATCGCTCCCTGGACAACCTCAGGCTTACCGTGTTGATAGTCAATACAAATACGCTATGGTTGCCGAAGGTTCTGTAGACTTTTTTATCCGCTATCCTTTTGCTATTTCCCAGGCAAAAACTTGGGATCATGCTCCTGGAGCATTTTTGGTAGAAGAATCAGGAGGTACGGTTTCTGATATTTTTGGGAATCCGCTAAATTATCGCAGGGAGGATTTCATTTTAGAAAACCATCCCATAATTTTAGCTTCTGGAAATGAAGAGATTCATAGGATTACTTTAGAAGCTCTACAGGAACGTCTGAATATCGTTCCTGAAGAAAACTTACTCGCTTATTAAATATAAGCAGTGAGTTTTTCTTCCACTATACTATCGGATAGAATCACAGTATCTTGATCTGAATCTTCACTCTGTTCGTAAATTTCTCTAAGAATAACAGGAAGCTTGCTGACTTTTTGTAAGACTGTCTTTGGACAATAAGGTCTTCCGACAGCGAGGGCAACGTTCAATAGGCCTCCAGCATTTGCTAGATAATCTGGGGCATATAATATCCCCTGAGCATGAAGCACAGCACCTAAAGAAGCATTTTCTAGCTGGTTATTTGCAGCTCCAACAACTGCACGACAACGTAAATTGTAAACATTATTTCTATTGATCACTCCTCCAAACGCACATGGAACAAAAATATCACATTCTAATGTTGGGAAAGCATCTTTAGAAACAACTGTTACGCTGTAGAACTTCGTAACCTCATCAAGGATTTCTTGATTTGTATCGAAAACATAGAGTTCGGCGCCTTCGAAAAATAAAGAGTGTAGTAACTTCCTACCGACAGCACCAAGACCTTGAATACCAATTTTTCTTCCCTTTAGAGAAGAGCTGCCCCACAACTGCTCAGCTGTTTCTTTTATACATAAAAAGACTCCGTGAGCTGTATAGATTGAAGGATCGCCGCTTACGCTTTCTATACCGCATACCCAGGGAGTCTCCTGATTGATGATATTGATATCACTAACTGAGACTCCCATATCTTCAGCGGCTATATACTGACCGCCAAGAGAATCTACTGCCTGACCGAAAGCTCTAAGCATATCCTCCGTAGGCCGTGTCATACCTTTAGGAAGGATGATAACACTTTTTCCTCCCCCTGTTCCTGTCTCACTGAGAATTGCTTTGTATGTCATACCTCTAGACAAACGTAAAACATCTGTTAGAGCATCATCAAAAGAATTATAGGCAAAAGCACGAACTCCGCCTAATGCAGGACCTACCAGTGTCTGATGAATAGCAATCAACGCATGTAGCTGGACGCTCTCACACGTTACCTCTATCACACGCTCATAATCTTCTATATTTATATCTTTGAACACTAGGGGATATTTCATAATCTTAAAATGGAAGGATTTGTAATTATAATAGGAAAGTATTGTATAGATTTAATTAAAAGTCAATTAACCAAACCCTCTTCCTTCTCTTAAAATTCCTCACGTGCTACGCTAGGATCCTCTAGAATATTAGAAAATAAAAAAAAGTCTATAACGAGAGTCGCTTATGTCTGAAAAACAATCTTTATCAATTATGCATCCTTGGCACGGTCCTATACTAACTCAGGATAATTTTGAATCTCTATGCTGTTATATAGAAATTACTCCCCAGGATTCTGTAAAGTTTGAACTAGACAAAGTTACGGGTTTATTAAAAGTAGACCGCCCTCAGAAATTTTCTAATTTTTGTCCTTGTTTATATGGATTGTTACCTAGAACATATTGTGGAGAACTATCTGGGAAGTATAGTGGAGAACAAAGTCTAAAAGAGAATATTCAAGGGGATGATGATCCATTAGATATCTGTGTTTTAACTGAAAAGAATATCACCCACGGCAATATCCTACTTCAAGCACGTCCTATCGGAGGATTACGTATTATTGATTCTGGGGAAGCTGATGATAAGATTATCGCTGTTCTTGAAGATGATTTGGTGTTTTCAGAAATTCAAGATATTTCGGATTGTCCCTGCACAGTTCTCGATATGATCCAACACTATTTTCTGACTTATAAAGCAACTCCAGAGCATTTGATTCATGGGAAACCTGCAAAAATTGAAATCGTGGGTATCTATGGAAAAAAAGAAGCTCAGAAGGTAATCGAACTAGCGCATCAAGATTATCTAAATAAATTTTCTAGAGAAAAAACAACGATATAAATGTTTAAGGGAGAGGTTTCCCTCTCCCTACATTTTATAATTTAGAATGAGAAGAGATAGCTATTGATAAATTTATCTGCTTCTCCAGCGATATCCTTAAGCTCAGGGAAACTCAACAAACGCATACCTTCTTGAATGCTTAACCATTGAGTATCACAGATTTCATTTGGATCTGCATGCACATCCCCTTGAACTTCTGCTAAAAAGTAAGTAACTTCTTTGCGAACAAATACTTCGTTATCGTTAAAAGAGTAGTGTTCTACAAGAACTTTTGGGAGAAAATTGACTACACTTAAGCCTGTTTCTTCAACTAGCTCTCTTTCTGCAGCCTCCTGAGGGCCTTCTTTATCTTCAGAATGACCTTTAGGGAATCCCCAATGCTTGCCTTGGGTATGGCAGATAAAACAAGCCTTCAGTGTACTTCTATCTGGAGTACCAAAAAACTTTATGGGAATAATACCAAAAGAGTATTCATACTTTGTCTTCATCATAATTAGGGTATATACCTCGAGAATAATATCGTTGAATTATGTCCACCAAAACCAAAAGAATTCGACATAGCAACGTCAATATCCCAATCCTGGGCCTTGTTCGCAACCACGTCAAAATCATCAATTTCTGCAATCGGGTTCTCTAAATTAATCGTAGGATGTAATTTGCCCGTTTGAATTGCTTGAATTGTTGCAACAGCTTCGACTCCTCCAGCCGCTCCCAGACAATGGCCTATAAGAGACTTTGTGGAATTCATTCGTAAGTTTTTCACATGACTACCGAAAGCTTTTTTCAATGCTAAAACTTCCGATATATCTCCTAGAGGAGTTGATGTTCCATGAGCATTAATATAATTTACGCGTTCTTTAGGAATGCCAGAACTTTCTAGAGCTCCAAGAACACATGACGTGATGCCCTCTCCATCATCTCTAGGAGCTGTAATATGGAAAGCATCACAAGTAGTATAGGAACCAAGTATCTCCGCATATATCGGAGCGCCTCGCTTCAAAGCATTCTCTAAAGTTTCTAAAACTAAAACTCCAGCTCCCTCACCAATAACGAAACCATCTCTATCTCTATCCCAAGGACGTGAGGCTTCTTGAGGAGCATCATTCCTTTCCGATAAAGCTCGATTAGCAATAAAACCAGCCAATCCGACACGGTTCACTGCAGCCTCAGTTCCACCACAAACTATCATGTCAGAACGTCCGGAAACAAGGTGTTGGTAAGCTGCATCAATACAATAATTCGAAGTTGCGCATGCTGTAGATATGGAATAATTCGGACCCATAAGACCAAAATCCATAGCAATAAGCGCAGGAGCCATATTAGTAATAATATAGGGTATGAAAAAAGGAGAAAGCTTCTTATTGCCTACAATAAGACGCTCCATGCCTTCGTCTAAAGTCTGCAATCCTCCCATACCAGAACCTATGATAACACCACAACGGGAGGGATCAGCGGGAAGATTATCTTTGTCCCATCGAGACATTGCAATAGCTTTTTTAGCTGCAACTACTGCATAAGTAATAAAAGGATCAACTCTGCGGGCTTGTTTTTTATCTAAATAAGGCTCGGGATTAAATTCAGGAATCCAAGCGGCGAAACGGGTAGCATAATCTTCGCATGGAAAAGAAGTGATTGTATGAACGCCACTGATACCAGCAAGCAAATTATCATAAAAGGTGTCTATTTCATTGCCTAAACAAGAAACAACACCCAATCCCGTGACTACTACACGTTTTTTATTCATAAAGTTATTCTACCCCGTTAAGAAGCTAGAAGCTTGGATGTAATAATGGAACCGTCTTTCCACAACTCTTCCAATCGATATTGTTCTCTGATGGACGAGACAAATAGATGAACGACGATAAATCCGTAATCTATAACTACCCAGTCACCATGGCTTAATCCCTCTACATGCAAAGGAGCGAGATTATATTCTTTTAATTCGTGCACGATAGTGTCTGCCAAAGCTTTTACATGTACACCGACATTCCCTTCAGCAAAAATAAAATAATCTGTGAGCTGAGAAACGGCACGGACATCTAAGACAACAGGGTTATTGCCCTTTTTGTTATCAATAACTTTGGCAATTACTTTTAATAAATTAAAGCAAAATAATTCCATAGAAACTGGCATGAGAATACTCGATTATCTAGGATAAGGTCGAGCTTTTTTTCTTAAGTTAAATAATATTCCAATAATACTTTCTGGCCATTTTTCTCAGTCTTCCCTTAGGCCGCACTACAGTTTTCTCCTCACCTAGAAGAAGAAAAGGCAGGTCCAATATGTGATCTGAGAAAGTATGACTTCTTGCCCGTCCTATTTTTTTAAGGTGGCTGAGTATTTTCGCCTTATTATCCCCAGTCAGACATTGATTTGCAAGCATTTGCCCTCTAGAAAACTCTTGAAATCCTGAGGCATAACACATATTCGCCCCAAGTCTCTCGGCTATGGGTCGAACAATAAAATCTGGAGATGAAGAAAAGATCATGACTTCTCCTGAAGAATCCTCCAAAGCTTCATGAAATTTTTCTAAAGCGGGGTAATAAAAATCTTTTTCACCCAGCGTATGAGCAAACTCGATTGCCATAGAAGAAAGTTCCTCAAAAGAAACCGAGGTGAGTAAAGAAGAGACGATTCGGGAATAAAATGAGGGCAAATCTAAAAAAAAAAATCGAAAACGCAGAAAAAACAAACAACAAGAAGGAAGGGTTTTATAAGAGAATAAGCGACGCCCCAAGGCGTATTTATAAAACCCTATACTGCTATTACCTCGTAGCAATGTACCATCTAAATCAAAAGCATATATACAAGATCGTCTCATGTTAACTGCTGAATTTGTCGCTTTAGATCAAGAATCCCTTGATCCAGTTCCTCCAAAGCGCGTTTGTCTTCTTCAACTAGAGCACTATATTGCATGGCGCGGTCAAAATCTAGACCCGAAGATCCAAGAAGTTTTTTATCTTGCTCTAATTTATCTTTTAATTCCTTGCGACGCTCTTGTCTCTGAAACAAAACCTGTCGCATATTTGTGAGCTTTTCACGAGAATCAGGAGAAGACAGCAGTTGTTCTTCAAAAAACGCTGCTATATGCTGCAAAGTTAGATTTAATCGATTATCTAAGGCTATTCTTTCCGAAGCAGATAGAAAAACTGCTTTGGTTAAAGATTCTTTCAGTTCTTGCCATTCTGAACGTGCTTCTGGATGAATATCTCCAGAAATACACTTTTCAGAAAATGCATGGATCTTATCAGTTAATTCTTTAATAGCTTCTTGTCTGATTTGTTTGTCTCGAGCCAATTGCTCCTGATAAACTTGTTCTGCAGCATCTTGTTTTTCGCGAAGCTTTTCAAAAAGAATTTGTAATTCGGCCTTTAAAGCAACCACATCGTCATGAACCAAATCTAGAGCACGTATACGTTTTGCAGCTGCGTCTAAATCTTTGCGAATTTTGAAAAGATCACCGCCCTCTTCCAACACTTGAGCTATACTTGTTAATTGCTCACGAACATCTTTAGAGTTTTCCGCCGATGTGACTCTTAACCGACTTTGCTCCTGACGAATTTCTTTTTCTAAGCCTTTAAGCTGATCCCAGCATTTGCTTAGTTTCAAACGGGTATCAGAAAATACCGTTGAGGAAACAGCTAAGCATTTAGCAGCTTGCTGTAGATTTTTGATTTCTTTCCGTAAAAAAAAAACGGAACGCTTTAGCGTATCTTTATCCGCACGAGAAAAATACTTGGAAACGAAAGATTCAACATCTTCTGAAAAAGCTTCACTGACCTTCTCGATAAGTTCTTTTCTTTTCGGAAACACTTGATTCCCTAAAGAGGATAAACGCTGGAAAAACTTACTTTTCAGCCGCATGCGCATGCCAACATTCATCAACTCTTTTCGCAAATCAATAATTCTTGCCGAAAAACTACTTAACCAAACTAATAAAGCATGCAAATCTTTATAAAAAGTCTTGCGTTTTTCCAAAGTCTGAGTCTCTAAAAATACGGACTGTTCTTCTTGTACTGTCAGAGGATTGGTTCCGTCTAAGAAACTAGTTATATCTTGCTCAAGGCAAGATATGGCTAACTCAATCTGTCCAACAACAAAAGTCCCTTCTTCATCTTGTAAGGATTTAATATGCCGTCCTTCCTTCGTTAAATCAATGTAGCGACGCCAAAATTCAGCCCGCTTACCAACGTTTTCTACTTGATGGAATAATGGAAGACAATGCTTTCGTATCGCCCAAAATAGCTTTAAATTCGCTCCTTGGTTGTTTCTTAAGGCTTGTTCCATTTTCTCTAAACTAAAAGCCACTTGGTCTTCTATACACGAAAATCCAGTTAACTCTTGAGTAAATATGGTAAAGGATTCATTAGTCATTGCGGCGTTAGAAATATCATCACGTTTGGATTTCGATTCCTCACTAGAAACCACTATAGAACCTTGTTTTGCTTCTAAAGAATGAAAGCTGTTGTCTGAAGTATCCATAATAACAACTTAGGGTGTAGGGCTTGACAAAGAAATAATGAATAGAAGATAAAGTTTGCCCCCGTACTACATTATCGTCAATCGTTTTTATGAACTTATCTACTAGAATTTCCTTTGACGAAGGATTGGAGTTATTCAGGGCAAGTCCTTTAGAGAAACTACAGGAACTTGCGAATATTTTGCGTGAGCAACGTTATCCTGATAATAAAGTCACTTATGTCCTAGACGCCAATCCTAACTACACCAATATTTGTAAAATTGATTGTACCTTTTGCGCGTTTTATAGAAAGCCTCACTCCTCTGATGCATTCCTTCTTTCTTTTGACGAATTTCGTTCTTTAATGCAACGATATATATCTATGGGAGTTAAAACTGTGCTTCTTCAAGGAGGGGTCCATCCAAGATTAGGTGTGGATTATCTCGAAGAATTAGTACACATCACTGTTAAAGAATTCCCCTCTCTTCATCCTCATTTCTTTTCTGCTGTCGAAATTTCACATGCAGCCATAGTTTCAGGAATTAGCACGGAAGAAGCTTTGAAAAGACTTTGGGAAGCGGGACAGAGGACTATTCCCGGAGGTGGAGCAGAAATTCTCTCTGAGCGTGTACGCAAAATCTTATCACCAAAAAAAATGAATCCCGATGGATGGATCAACTTCCATAAGCTCGCCCATCGTTTAGGCTTCAGGACAACAGCTACTATGATGTTTGGGCATATAGAAACTGCTCATGACATTCTTCTACATTTAGAGGCTCTAAGAAATGCCCAGGATGAAATTCCAGGATTCTATAGCTTTATTCCTTGGAGTTACAAGTCTGGGAATACGGCTTTAGGGCGTAAAGTTCCTAATCAAGCACCTCCCGAGATGTATTACCGTATTTTAGCTCTCTCTCGAATCTTTTTAGATAACTTTGAGCACATAGCTGCTTCTTGGTTTGGAGAAGGGAAGGAACAAGGAGCTCGTGGGCTACACTATGGGGCAGATGATTTCGGAGGAACAATTATTGATGAAAGCGTACATAAGTGTACGGGATGGACTTTAAAAAGTTCAGAAGAGGAAACTCGTGCAATGATTGCTTCCGAAGGTTTCATTCCTGTAGAAAGGAATACATTTTATGAACATATCGAGACACCTGCGTATCAACCGTGAAGGAAATAATCTTCTGCGATTTTTTCCGCGATAGCTTCTGCTGTCAATCCTAGAGTAGTTAGCTCTCGAAACATTGGATAGCGTTTAAACCATGTTCTTTGTTTCTTGGTATACTGCCAAGTATTTGTAATGAATTTTTGTTTCACAGCCTCATAGGACTCTTCAGGAGATCCTTGATCAATAAATTCGATCCATTCTCTATAGCCTATAGCTTTCGATGCTGAGGGGTTCTCTCTTATGCCTTGCTCAAGCAATCTATGCACTTCATCAATTAGATTATCTTCTAACATCTTCTGACAACGCAATTGAATGTTATCCCGCAAAAGCTCTTTTGGAGACGATAAAAACCAACCCCGACAATTATATTCCCTAGATTCTTGAGCCTCCATGCTCCAGTTGTGCTCTGAAACCTTCTTGCCTGTAAAATGGATAATTTCTAAAGCACGAATGATTTTATTCTTATCATTCTTTGTAATGCTCTGAGCATATTCAGGATCTTTCTGACAAAGGTTCTCATACAAAGATGATAGTCCATGTTCATGAATATAAGAAGCAAGCTGATCTCGAAATTCACGATCTGCAGGCGGTCCTTCGGGAGGCCCCGAAAGAAAAGTATGAAAGTAGAACCCAGATCCTCCAACAAGGATAGGGACTTTATTCCTAGAAAGAATATTTTGACATGCCTGCATAGCGTGATAATAAAAATCTACTGCATTAAAAGGTTCTTGGACATGGCAGATATCTATCAAATAATGAGGAATACGCTGTCTAGCTTCTATGGACACTTTTGCTGTACCGACATCCATACCACGATAAACTTGCATGGAATCTACAGAAATAATTTCACCATCGATCATAGGCGCTAGACATAAAGAAACATCCGTTTTACCTGATCCTGTGGGTCCTGAAAGTAAAATCACAGTACGTTTAAACAGTTTTGTAAATGACTTTTGCGGATCTAAGCAGACATCACATCCTGTGGATGTTATAGCATTAGATTGAAATTCAGGAGCACGCATATGCAATAGGATTAAAATTTAGTGAAACATTCTTGTTCTGATTGGCAAACAGGCAATAATTGATCAACACCCGCTATGCGAATAACATCCGCAACTACATTTTGAACACAACAAATACAGAGAAGACCTTGGCGAGATTGTAATAATTTAGACAGTGAAAATAGAAGACGGATCCCAGCACTGCTCATATAAGTAACTCGTTGAAAGTTCAGCACTATTTTAAGCTTGTCTTCTTGTACTTTCTTATCTAGAAATGCTTCTGCCCTTGGTACAGAAACAGCATCCAAAGCTCCCTCCAAATGAACAACAAGAATATCACCATACTGTTTAGTTAACCAATCCATACAAGCAACTCCAAATAGTATCTCGCAAATATTAGGGATATTATTTACGATAAAAATAAAAAACAATGCGCACCCATGGTAAGAAGCTTTATAAAAATGCTTTTTTCTCCTGGACCGAGATACTCTATCTCTTATGCATTACTGTGCATTTTCCTTAGCACCCTGATTTTTATCCCTACCATTCATTGGCTTTTGTTTCCCGAGACTTTTTCGTTCCCCACAACAAAAGCGCTCCCAATTAAAAATATTTTCTTAGTTTCATCATCTCCTTCTAGAATTCCCGAAGTTATTTTTTCAGAAACATTACAGCTCTCAGCAGATAACCCAACCTTCTTACATCAATTTACAACTAAGAAAGCAGAGGCTACTTTAAAAGATCTAGGTATATTCTCTTCTGTAGCCATAGAAAAGATTCCAGATAATAAGGGAATTATCATCTTTTATTCTCTGCATTCTCCGATTGGGTATCTAGGGAATCAAACGAATACTTTAATTAATCATTCAGGAGAACAATTCCCCTGTTTGCCTTTTTTCAAATCCCAAAAACTTCCCAAAATCTTTTTTTCTAAAGAGGATATGAATTCTTTTATTTTACCTTCATGGAAAATAGACATCGCGTCTCTTCTCATTGAAGAGCTCAAAGAAGACCCTCCTATAATCATCGATTTATCCTCTACAGAAACGTATCCTATGGAGATAACTGTAACTTTATCTTCAAGGAATCTTTTAAGATTCCAATACCACGCATTACGCGAGGGATTAAAAAATTATCACCTCACTCAAAATAGCGCTGTAATTGACTCTCAACAATCTTATGTCTATGATTTAAGATTTCCCAACCATTTATTATTAAGTAAGATATGACTCCCATAATCATCTTTACTCAGTTACCTTCTCAAGAAGAAGCCGAACATATTTCTAATACTTTAGTGATTCAGAAGCTTGCTGCCTGTGTTCATATTTGTCAAAAAGGGAAATCTACTTATATGTGGGAAGGCAAACTCTGCGTTGCCGAAGAATATCAAATGCAAATCAAAACAACATCCTCTCGATTTTCAGCTATTTCTACAATCATTCAATCACTTTGTTCTTATGATGTTCCTGAAATCATTTTTGTTAAAATTGACGATGGAAATGAGAAATATTTACAGTGGTTATCTCTAGAAACTGCCCCACAAATGCCTCAGGAATGAATAAATCTTGACGTTTTTTCTAAAATAGGTATAATCTTTTCCGGAACTTTGAAGGATACATAAGTGTCTTATTCTTTTTTTCCACATCTCAATTTAATTTGGATTTTATGGAAGAGTTTGTAGCATATATTGTAAAGAATTTAGTTGCTGATCCTGAAGCTGTGGAAATTCGTTCTATTCAGGATGAGTCAGGTGAATCTATAAAACTAGAGATACGTGTGGCTCCCGATGATATAGGGAAGATCATAGGTAGACGAGGAAATACCATACACGCACTAAGAACTATTCTTAGACGTGTGTGCGCGAGATTAAAAAAGAAGATACAAATCGACTTGATTCAACCCGAAGGAAGCAGAGAATCTGTTGACGAAGACGAGGATGCTTCTAGCGGTTTTTGTCTTGATTCAAGCAACTCTGATGACTCAGGAACGGCCCATCAATGTTGTGGCCGAGGCAACTGCTGTTCAGCTGATGAGGAAGATATAGAAGCATCTTCAGCGCATCACAAATGCAGTCATAATCACCATTCTGAATAACATTCACTACTTTTCTACATTTCATAAATAGAGTTTGGCAATAGCTAAAAACCCCTTCGCGGAGTTTTTAGCTCTTCGCGGTTAATAAGAAGCATTGCTTGTCAAAAGTGCTGCTGACTTTCTTCTTCTGATCAAACTTATGTAATCCCGATATAACTAGTTGATGCACGACTTGTTCAAACGTCCATCCCAAGCGAACAAAATCATGTAGAAACGGACTAGATTCTGTCATTCCGGGAATAGGATTCATTTCAGAAAGCCAAAAGTTTCCTTCTTTATCTAAAAAGAAATCGATTCTACAAGATCCTCTACCTTGGATAACACGATACATACGTTCTGTAAGTTCTTTTACTCGTGTTTTAGACTCTTCAGAAAGATTTAGATCATATTGTATTTTAGCACTAGATTTACCATTTAATCCGTATTTCTCTTCGTAATCAATAAAGCCTTTTGATCCACGACGTTCGTGTGGTTCAGAAATATAATAACAGCTGCATGCATCCCCAAGGCAGGATACTTCGATTTCTCGAGATCCTAAACGGTTCTCTTCAATAAACACGTCAGTATCGTATAGAAATGCTTCAGATATTTTTGATTTCAGTTCTGTTTCATTATGAACTTCAAACACGCCAATACTTGATCCCAAATGAGCTGTTTTCACAAACATAGGGAAAGTAAAAGCTTCCAAAATCTTGTGCATACATAATTCTGGCGTCCGTTTCCAAGCATGTAAAGTTAACGGCTGATAAGGAACCACGGGGATCCCTACAGAGGCTGCAAGGCGTTTCGTCATAATCTTATCCATACTGATAGCCGAAAAGAGCAATGATGGCCCTCCATAAGGCTTATCAATAATTTCTAGGAATCCTTGAAGCGTACCATCTTCCCCACAAGGACCATGTAAAATTGGAAGAATAAAATCTAAACCAACTAAAGTCTCGGTAATTTCTGAAGATAGCACATGATGACCTGTCCTCTCGCAATGACTTTCTTCATCAAGATTCGATACTTTCGACCATAATCCCTGACGATTGATAACGAAATACTGCACGTCATAATATTCTGAGGAAAGATACTGAATAACATTTCTTGCGGATAATAAAGAGATATCGTGTTCGCAAGATTGCCCGCCACAAACCATCCCAACAGATAGTTTTCTAGGTTCAAAATCCTTTAAAGCATTTCCTACAGCATAAATATTCCCTGCTCCTAAAGACACACAGACATCATGCACCCGGATTTCCCGTTTTAAATACTCTACAACATTATCATAAGGAACATAGGTACAGCAAACATGAGAAGATAAAGAAATTGTCTTAGCTAGTTCCTCAGGAGAAGGTAAATCTAATGGCGTTTCCCCAGCACTATAGATATCTGTAAGGATTACTTCGTCAGCATCTTGAAAAGCATTGAAAAACTCTTCTAAACAGTATTGCAACCTAGAAAATCTATGAGGCTGGCATATAGCAACTATACGACGCAATCCTACCGCATCTCGTAGTGCCCTTAAGGTACAAGAAATCTCAGAAGGATGATGGGCATAATCTTCAAGGAATAAAAATCTTTCAGAGGTATTCTTTCTTTCCATGCGTCTTTGCACCCCAGAAAAACCTTTTAAAGCCTCTCTAATGCTCGACTCTTCAATACCAAAAGTTAATGCTATCCCTGTGGCTACCGCAGCATTTGCAATGTTATGCTTGCCTATCAAGTTAAGATCTATATCTAGATACTCTTTTCCCAGAAAAGATAGAGAAAAAATAGAACGCCATCCTTCTTGACGATGCGAACAAATATGCAGATTGCAATCTTGAGAAAATCCATAGGATGTTCCAGAAATCCTTCCCTTAAGCTCTGGACAATCACCATTATAAAAACATAAGTTCGGGTTATCAACTTTACGAGAGAACTCTTCGATCGTTAATGCAAGTTTTTCCTTACTTCCTTCAAAATTACTTAGATGTTCATTATCTAAATTTGTAACGACCGCAACCTTAGGAAGATAATGTTTTAAAGAACCATCACTTTCATCAGCTTCCGCGATAAAGTATTCTGACGTTCCCGAATATCCATTTAAACACAGAGAATTTAACCCTCCAATAGCATAAGAGGGGTCTTTTTTTGCCGTTTGAAAAATTGCTGTAATTAGAGAAGATACGGTGGTTTTCCCATGACTTCCAGAAACTAAAATGCTGGTTTTCTCCTGCATCAACAAGGCAAGAAGCTCAGCACGATGTAATATAGGCAGCTGTTTTCGTAAAGCTTCCTTATATTCTACGTTATCCTTAGCAATTCCCGATCCATAGACAATAGTACAATCTTGAGGAACATGACTTTCTTGATGTCCGCGAAAATATGTGGCGCCCTTAGCAATAAGTTTATCTACAATAGCACCTTGATTTAGATCACTACCTGATACGGAATACCCACGGTCTAATAAAATATGAGCTAGTGCACTCATTCCTATTCCACCAATACCTATAAAATGATAATGGATTTTCCTATCCATAGATTACCTATAAACATTCACAAATAAATTGATAAAAAGACTTCGAGGATTTGTTGTGATAATAAGCTCGCAACGCTTCCCGCCTATTTTTAATAGTTTCAGAATCTAGAGCAAGCAAAATATTTTTAGTCAAAACCTCTTGAGAAAGTTGTTTTTCTAAAATCATCGACCCTCCTCCTATAGTATAGACAAGGAACTTTGCGTTTTCCTCCTGATGTCCGTAAGCCCCTGGATAGGGAATGAGTATTGAAGGACTTTGCGCCCATAATAACTCATCTAAAATTGTAGCTCCTGCACGACTAATTACAAGATCTGATGAAAGTAAAACATTGAGCATATCCTGTTCGAAATGTTTTACACAGAAAGATACGCCACCACGACTGTAGACATGCTGTATAGAAACAACATCACCTTTCGGTCCTGCAATATGGTGAACATACATATTCGGATAATCCTTGGCAACATCTACAAGAGCAGATGGAACATAATCATTTAATGTTTTTGCTCCTTGAGAGCCCCCTACAACACAAACTGTTGGAGAATGCGATGTGAGACGTTCTACAATAGGGCTAAAAGAAGAGAAAGCTCTTTTTGGTAAAGTTATCTCTTGTGAAGGACAGCGAAAATTCTTAGTTACTGGAGAGAAAGATACCCCCACACCTTTAGCAAAACGTGAGAAGAGCTTATTGACTTTACCGGGGACAAGATTTTGCTCATGTAAAAATATAGGAATTTTCTTTTTTAGCGCTGCCATCAATACAGGAAGAGAATGATAACTCCCAAATCCAATAACAACATCAGGATCAAAAATAATGAGCTCTTTTTTAGCTTTCTTGTATCCCTTGTATAAGGAACATGTTCTACGAATAGCTGTTACAGGGTTAGTAATTATTGGCAAGGCTGAAGGGATTTCTTTATAATGTATATCTTGTTCATAAAGATTTGGATGATTATCCAATCCCTTCCCTAAAAGAAGAACGTCTATACCCTCTTTACAAAATGCTTCTCTTGTTGCTAGAGCCGGAACTATATGTCCTCCCGATCCTCCGACGGCTAAAGCTATTTTGCTGATTTTCTTCATCACACACCCTTAATAGCAATGTAACACCACACATATTAGCAATCAAAGAGGATCCTCCCTGACTGAAAAAAGGAAGATTGACTCCCTTACTTGGTAATAATCCTGATACAACGCCTAAATTCATAAAAGCTTGCATTCCGATGATTACTGTAATAGCTATTGCTAACGAAGCTGCTTCCAAAGAAGACGCTCGAATAGCAACCACATAACCGCCATAAACAAAATACATATATAGCAAAATCAAAAGCAGCATGCCAATGAAACCAAATTCCTCGGCATATATAGCAGCGATATAGTCATTTTGCGCTTCCGGTAAGTAGGTAAGCTTTTGTAGACTTGCTCCTGGTCCCTTACCTAATAACCCTCCTGATCCTGCAGCAATTTTTGCCTGATACGGTTGATGACCTCGCCCTTTAATATCCAACTCCGGATGAAGATAAACATTTAAGCGATGCCTCACGTAAGGCATCCTATAAGCAAGAGCACCTCCCACAACAAGGATACATAGCAAAGGAAGCAACCAGTAACGCAGCCGCACAGATGTCATAATAAATACAGGGATCAAAGAAAAAGCAATCACAGCTGCAGAACCATTGTCAGGCTCTATGGCAATCAATAGAATAGGGATGAATAACGTTGTAGTTAGCTTAAGGAATAATTTAAAATTTTCTCGATATTGAGGATGGAAAACGAGGTACTCTATAGCTACACAAGGGACAAGATATTTCACGAACTCAGAAGGCTGTAAAGTAAGTTGTCCTATGCCCAACCAACGTTTTGCACCATTTCTACATACTCCTACCCCGGGAATTAAAACAGCAATAAGAGCTATTCCTGCAATCAGTAATAATGTAGGACTCATTTTTAGGAAATCTTTCCATCCTGTCATATAAACTAAAGAGGAAAGGCTCAATCCTAACAATAGATAAGTAATCTGACGAATTAAAGCTTTATGCGTACTACAAGCGAGAGAACGATCTAGAATTTCAGCTGAGGAAGTATCAAAAACCATAACTAGACCCAGAGAAAAAATCCCTAGCAGACATGAAACAATAAACCACTTCATATTGGGCCTAGAGGAAGATTACCGTATACGCAACTGATCTCCAGGTCTGAGTTTGCGTGCCTTATGTTCGTCAAGATCATTCATCCTTAGCAAGTCTTCTAGACGGATATGATTACGTAAAGCTATAGTCCAAGGACTATCGCCTTCTTGAACAGTATAGAAATCTTCAGCACTGGAGACTTTCACCTGAGGCTTTTTAGTTTCTTCTTGCTTATCAGAGACGGGCACCTTTAATACCTGACCTATCTTCAATTGTGTAGAAGATAAATCATTAATCTGCATAAGAACAGCTACAGTCGTATGATTTGCTTTAGCAATACGCTCTAGGAAATCTCCTTTTTTCACAATAACCGTCGCATAAGCTTCTTTTTTAGGAGCTTCTTTAACAATTTGGGCTTTTGGTTCAGGAGCTATCGGATTTGGAATTGCAACAGAAGGAGTTGTTTGAGGAACACTAGGTGTTGGAGAAGCTTTGACAACTACAGGTTTATTTTCTGCAAACTGCACTGCCAATTCCTCTTTAGAAACACGTTGAGGAACAGTCTCTACGGTAGGCTTTTCAACCTTTTCTACTTTTTCTTGTACTTTTTCCATAGAAGCAGGAACAACTTCAACAAGCTTTGCTGGCAAAGGAGGAAGCAATACATCTGTATTTTTCTTATCAGCATGTTTTGCTGTAGTGAATAATACTAGCACCAAAACTGCATTCACTAAAGTTGCAATTATAATCGTATCTCTACGGTTCATACTTTTAATGCCTCCATGTCACCAACCAATTGCTTAAAGCAATCTCCTCGTTCCTCAAAGCTCCGAAACTGATCAAAACTAGCACACCCGGGAGATAATAGTATTACATCACCAGGCTGTGCGATACTCTGGGCTATGCTTACCGCTTCTTGTAGATCTCGGGCTTGAGTTAAAGGAAGACTACTAGATAAAGCTTGGGTAATTTCATTTCGACATTCCCCCATAGCCACAATATGTTTTACCGTTTGAGTAAGGACTGGAATCAAAGAAGTAAAATCACTCCCTTTGTTCCTTCCGCCCAAAATAACAATGATGTTTTCTTTTAGTGCTATCAGAGCTTTTTCTACAGAGCTCATAGTCGTAGCCTTACTATCATTGATATAACGCACGCCATCTTTTTCTCCCAGATATTCTATTCTATGGGGAGGTTTTTCAAAGGTTTGAATTGCCTGTAAAAACACTTCCAAAGGAATGTTAGATATCTCATTAGCTAAAGTGTAAGCCGCGCAATAATTATTCCTATCATGCAAGTATAGTGGTTTTAATGCACTCCCTTTATCTAAAATTGAAGCTATTTCTTTAGTATGCTCCAAATAGGATTTTCCAGATGAAACACCCTCCCCAACCCACAAAGACTTAGATGATTTTAAACATTTAGCAATGTTACTTTTTGCTTCACTATAGGCCTGCAAAGTTTGATGATAATCTAAATGATTATCAGAAACATTTAAGATAGCGGCTCCTGATAGTACAGGAACCTCTATTTCTTGTTCAGTCAGTTGAAAAGAACTAATTTCAACAACACGAACACCTTTTTGACGCATTGCCTGAAGAATAGGCACACCTATATTCCCCATGGCAAAAGCATTAGTTCCTATAGAATGGAGTAAATGGACTAAAAACAATACTGTTGTTGTTTTTCCTGCAGATCCAGTTATTCCAATGGAAGGATATTGATGAAATTCTGGATCTTGAAAAGCAATCTGAACATCAGTGACGATGGGAATTTCTCTATGTTTTGCTTCGATTACTAAACGATGTGAAGGTTTGATCCCCGGGGAACGTACAAATAAATCTATATGTTCAGGAAATTCTTCTGTGTTATCTAGATAGCGTTCATGAAAGAAACTACAAGAATTTAGAGCATTTAAAGATCCATCGATTCCAATAACATAATCTCCTCGATTACGCAGAAATTCTGCCACAGATCTTCCTGTAACCCCTGCTCCTAAAACTATAACACGTCGGTTATCCACAAACTATCTCCATAAGGCTGCAACAATTCCTACAATCATACAAATTAACCCCGCTATATAAAAACGTAGGACAACTTTCGTCTCAGGAATACCTTTATACTCATAATGATGATGTAATGGGGAACATAGAAAAATACGCTTTTTCCTCAATCGATAGCTACTAAGTTGTAAAATTACTGATCCGGCTTCTGCAACGAAAACACCGCCCAACAAAATTAAAAGCAATTCCGCACGGAGCATAACAGCACAGCTACCTAATATTCCTCCTATAAGCAAGGAACCTGTATCACCCATAAATACTTGAGCAGGAGAACGATTATATTTTAAGAAAGCAAAGCTTACTCCCACCAATCCAGCTAGTAGTATAGAGACATCTTGCGCTAAATGAATTGTTGGATCTGCAAGAGCAACTACTAGCAAACCAAAAGCACTCATACATGTAGTTCCTGCTGCCAAACCATCAAGACCATCCGTAAGATTTACAGCATTGCTAGTACCTACAATTGCTAACATCGCTAAAACAAAATAGAAAAGTTTACCTAAAACACAGTTTGCAAAAGAAATCGTCCCTAAAAAAGGAACCTTTAATGTGTAAAATAGAGCGTTACCTTTATATAGAGAAAATATAGCTAGAACTGTGAGAGCAGAGATTAATAGTTGTAAGACAAATTTCTGTTTTGCTGTTATTCCATGTCCCTTTTTTCTTTTCTTTTTTACTATATCGTCATACCAACCTAAAGCTCCCCAACTGACTATGAGAAATACGAATAGCCATGTTGAAAGTTTCCCTAAGGGGAGCCAAAAGAACACAGTGCTTAATAGAACGATACAAAAAAGTATCCCCCCAGCTGTAGGTGTATGCTTTTTATCCTGATGTAGGATCTCTAGCTTCTCACAGTGTTCTTTATGCACTTGATCGTAATGATTCTGTTTTTTCAACCACCATATCACAGGCTTCCCTAAGAAAATCCCTAGGAAAAATGCTAGACCAAATACTGTTAGCAATAAGGAAATCCACGATTCACTAAAATAACGAAATACAGAACTCATAAGTAAAGTATTAAAAATTAAAAACAGCTCAATAGAGATTCTAAAGCTAAAGATCGTGATCCTTTTAACAGGACAATATCTCCTTGCTGAACGACTTTCTTTAGAATCTCTTCTATACTCTGAGCAGATGGATGAAAAGAAATTTCACAGGGACCCTGTTTTAATAAATGCTGAATCGGCAACCATTTTTCTCCAATGAAGAAAATAATACTTGCTTTTGATAAAGCTTTTTTAGCAACAACGGTATGACCTTCTTCAGAATAATTTCCTAATTCTGCCATATGACCTAAGATGAGTATAACTTTCCCTCCTTCTGAAGGATTAGGAATCGCATCCAAAGCAGCAATCATCGCTTCGGGGCAGGCATTATAAGCATCATTGATTACTTGAACACCGTTGCGCATGCTTTGTTCAAAACGCATGGGAGGGAGTTGCAAATCACAACAAGAGTGGACAATCCTATCGACAGGAACATCAAGAAGCCAAGCCAAGGATAGAGCTATTAATAAATTACTATAGGCCGGCTGATATGGGAAAGAAATTGCAAAATCTATATCACCTTCAGGGGTACTTATAATCACGCTATCTTTGCGAATAGCTTTATAATAAAAATCAGCAGTTTCGTCATGAATAGCAAAGGAAAACTTCTCAGAAGACGAGGACTGTTTTACAAAGTGAGAATACCAAGGAGAATCTTTGGGGAGAAGTTGTACACGACTATTTCGTAAAATACGCGCCTTTTCTTCAGCAATGCCTTGAACTCCTCTATCAGAGAAATTCATAGCGTGTTGATCCACCACATTGGTAATTACAGAAACCTCAGGCTCTACTATAGAAAGTAAATCCTTCATATTTCCTGGTTCAGAAACTCCCATTTCTAAAATTATAAAATCCTCATCACCGTCTGCCATTAATAAGCTTAAAGGAACAGTAAGTTGAGAGTTATAACTTTTAGGGCTGGCATACACTCTGTATACTGAAGAAAGGAAAGTTCTCGCAAATACTTTTGTTGTTGTCTTTCCAATGGATCCGGTAATACCGACGATTGTTCCCTGAAATAAATGACTTTGATTTTCTCCAGCCTCTTTCAAAGCTTCCGTTGTGTCATTAACAACAATTAATTCTAAACCGAACGAATCTCCACAATAATCTTTAGAAACAATTGCTGCTACAGCTCCAGCTTGGGCTGCTTGTTTGAGAAAACGATGCCCATCTGTACATTGTCCAGAAAGAGCAAAGAATAAGTCTCCCGGACGCACTTGACGACTATCAATAGCAACCCCAGAAATCTTTTTCCCAGACCTTCGGTATTTCACATCGGATAACATTAACGATACCCAATCTTCTAATAAGATAGATCGCATTCCTCAGCCTTTTGTCTCTTATTAAAATACATCTACTCAGAACTATATTGTTGGAATAGACATATCATTTATGAGTTCTAGGATTAAATCAGAGAGCATCTCAAATATTCTGTTCGTTAATATAAATAAATAGACTACATGAATGCAAGCAACGTTATGATACTCTGGCAAGATTTCCTACTGACTATAAAATCGTATTTCGCTTAAACTAGGGTTTCCTTGCGTTTTTTGGTGGCATAGCCAAGCGGTAAGGCCGAGGCCTGCAAAGCCTCTATCCCCGGTTCGATTCCGGGTGCCACCTTTCTTTTCATCTTAAGGTATTGTACTCTAAAAAGTGACTTGGTAGTGTGAGTTTTGCTTAAAAATTCTTTAGAGGCTACCAATGTTAGACAAGGAAAATTCCCTGTATGATACAGATAAAAAACTTTTCCTTGGAATAGACAAAGTTTTCCACTCCATTAAGGATCACTACGGCCCTATAGCTTCGTCTCTATCTTTTTTCGAAAATGAAGGTTATCTAGCTTTATCGCGTATAACCCTAGCAGATCCCCATGAAAATATTGGTGTAGAATTTGCCAAAGCCATGGCGAAGAAAATCCATAAGAAATATCTTGATGGTGTCACTACTGGTATCATTTTACTCTACACTCTTCTTAAAGAAAGCTATCTTCTTTTAGATCAAGGTTTGTCACTTTATAAGCTCTGTGCCGCTTTAAAAAAAATGGGAGAGAAGCTTCTGGTGTCTTTGGAGTCGCATTCTTGGCCCTTAAAAGATAGTAATAAAGCCAAGGGAATCATTTTTTCTGCTTTTCCAGATTTTACAATTGCCACAGAGCTAGCGGGAGCTTTTTCAGCCGTAGGTTCTGAAGGCTTTATTTCGTTGTCACAACTTGCAGTATCCAATATACAGATCACCCAGGGATTAAAAATCCCTTGTGGTTACATATCTCCTTATTTTATTTCTCAATCTACACAGCGTACAATCATACTTTCTCACCCCCGTATCTTCGTTACTGATAAAAAAATTACTTCAGCACTTAGCTTCCTTCCTCTATTACAAGAATTACAAGAGAATGGTGAACAACTACTTATTTTCTGCAAGGGTATAGATCAAGATGCTCTTGCCACATTCACTGTGAATAAGTTCGAGAATCTTCTACAAATTGTTGTTGTTGATTTGAATCATCCTTCTCTTGATCCAACTTTTTTCGAAGACATCACCTTATTCACAGGAACTACAGTTTTCTCTCAAAACTTTTCTCCCGTTATGCGACTTCCTGAATGTGCGTCTTTAGGTTCTTGCGCCTCTGTAGAAATCTCTGAAAAAGAAACCGTCATCATTCGTGGAAATAGCGTGTCTGAAGTTCTAGCATTAAAAATACATCAGATAGAGGAAGAGATACGCACTAGCTCTTCTCAAGAAATAAAAACCTTATTAATAAAAAGAAAACATCGCTTACAAAGTTCTGTCGCTATTGTTCCTGTTCGTGAAGAAAATAAGTTTTTCTATTCCTTAGCGCTCTCCGCACTAACATCTGCTTTAGATAAAGGTTATGTTCCTGGAGGTGGTGCGGGTTTATTCTATGCTTCTTTAAATCTATCTGAAGAAGAGGAAGCAACCGAAGAGGAACGAGGAGCCATGAATGTTATACAAGCATGTTGTCGGGCACCCCTAGGACAATTAGTCAATAATTTAAAATTAGACAGCAGCATTGTTATCAATAAACTCTTATCGCTATCGACTCCTAGTCTAGGTATGAACGTCCTTTCACAGCAGATTGAAGATCTCATTGCTTCGGGAATCTTAGATCCTTTAGCTAAAGTATCGGATATTTTTTCCTTAGCTTTAGAGACAGGATTAAACATACTTTCATCAAAAGTAATCATTAATGATACGAAGTAAACTGTCTGGAAATCTTTTATATTCAGAGGCAAAGTTTGTTGCTCTCCAAATATTTTTTAATATTTTGAGAATACGCTACTTTTCTGCAATTTCAGAAGACCTGTAAATAAAGCAGTTAATAAGAAAAGCCCAACACAGTACTATGTCTACTTTAGTATTTTATCCCAGAAATATTTCAGAATGAGGACACTGTTTCCCTCCGTTCTAAATATTAGAAGAACACGTTATCTTTGTTCTCTTGGAAATAAAATCTCACAATTATATTTCCTTTCCCTTTGAGGAAAGAACTCAAATTGTTGTTAAAGATTCATGGTAAAATACAGGGATCTTAAAAATAGTTTAGCATAGAAAAAAGGATTTCTTTTTTTATTAGCTCCGGTGCTTATAGAATGAGGATGCCCTTGGGGAAACAGGTGATATGCATAACAAATCTTCAGAAGCTTATCGTATTATTCATATCTCTGATGTGCATTTTTGTGTCTTTCCCAAGAATCCATTAACCTGTCTTAATAAAAGATTTAAAGGAGCATTACGCCAAGTATTTGGTGGTGTTACATTCCAATCATCAACTATATCCGAACGCTTTCCTGACTTAGCAGTAAAATTACAAGCTGATAGTGTTTGTATTACGGGAGATTTTTCTCTTACAGCTTTGGATGCAGAGTTCCTACTTGCTCAAAATTTTGTGAGCAACCTAAAAGAGCATGCTTCTGTCTATGTACTTCCTGGAAATCATGACGTTTATACTCAGAAGGCACTGAATCATCAAACGTTCTATCAATACTTTCCTAATACGCAATTACAAAATGAACAAATCTCCTTTAATAAACTTATAGACCACTGGTGGCTAGTCTTATTAGATTGTTCTTGTTTGAATGGTTGGTTCTCAGCGAATGGTATGATAAGGTCATCTCAAATTTCTGTTTTAGAGAATTTTATTCTTAGTCTTCCTCCACAAGAAAATATTATCATCGCTAATCACTACCCTCTTTTACCTACAAAAGACCCCTCTCATGATTTAATTAACCACCTACTTTTACAACATGTCCTGAAAAAGTATTCTAATGTACGTTTGTATCTTCATGGACATAATCATCAGGCTGCAGTTTACAACTGTAAAGATCATGCACCGAATATGATTTTAAATAGTGGTTCTATCTCATTACCCTCTAATGCGCGCTTTCACATTATAGACCTATACCCTCAAGGCTATCATGTTTATACCGCAGCAATAACAAATCTCTTAGACACAAAAGAACCTTTAGAGATCTCTATAGAAGCTAGTCTGGAGTCGTGGTAATTTCAAAAAAAAGAATAAGATGAAAATAGAAGAAACTGTGTAGAAAAACTACACACCTTCTTCATAAATTTTTTCTGCGACAGCCCGAAATACTTCTGGAGTATCAGGAATTTCGCAATGAGAAATGTCACGAGTAGATTCCGGCATAGCCACGAGCTTTTCAACCCAAACTTTCCGTTTTTTTTGTTCTTCAAGAACTAAAGCCTTATCTCGTAATTTTTTAAGTAGCTCTGCTTCTGCAGATAGCTCTTTTGTTTTTTTTGTTTCCATATCACGGAATCTAAAAAAATCATGTTTTTTACACAACAGAACTTCTTATAACTCGCGACTACTTAGAAACTCGAGATTCGTAACTGCCTGTACGTGTATCTATTTTAACAACTTCACCTTCTTCAATGAAAATAGGAACCATAATTTTCGCTCCTGTATTTGTCACTGCTGGTTTTAATACTCTTCCTGAAGCAGTATCTCCACGTACACCTGGCGCTGTTTCAGCAATAGTAAGTTCCATAAAAATTGGAGGTTCTACCCCAATAACGTTGCCGTTGTATAAGACTAATGTATAAATCGTATCTTCTAATAACCACTGACGAATATTTTCTATTTTATCCCAGAAAATCATCTCTTGTTCAAATGTCTCGTCATCCATGAAGGTAGCACCTTCTTGATCCGAATAAAGGAAACGCATCTGTTGTTCTCGCACATCTGCGGTTTCTACAGATTCTCCTGACTTAAAAGTCCTTTCAATGACTCTTCCTGTCAAAAAATTCTTTACCTTAATTCTATTGAAGGCTTGGCCTTTTCCTGGTTTTACAAAGTCATTTTGTAAAATCAAATAGGGTTGGCCATCTATTTCTATTCTTAATCCTACACGAAATTCACTAGTACTTACACGAACCATGGGGTCATTTATCCTTAAAATTCTCCTATTTATGTTATCTAGGACATTTTCCTTTGTCCAGAAGAATGTCTCGTGTAGCATAAGGTCCACGCATCAATAAAAAAATTATTGATTTTAGTTTAAACGTGCAAATTTCCTATATACCATATAAAACAAGTTATTATTTGATCTCGATAATATCTAGTTGAACTAGGGAGCAAAATCATGTTCAAGCAAAAAGACACAAATATCAATGAATCAAAAATAGCCCAGGATATGTTAGAGCGTTATTCTGGATCGACTATTGAAGAATTTTGTCCTTATCTGCTCTTAACAAATTTTGCTTATTATACCCACGTATTTGCAGAAGCTTATCAAGTGCCCATTTCAAAAGGATCGATGTTTTCTGCGGCACACGCACCTCAAGTGAATGCTTCTATTCTTGATTTTAAATTAGGATCTCCTGGAGCGGCTCTAACTGTAGACTTGTGTTCATTTCTCCCTAATGTAAAGGCTGCTGTGATGCTGGGTATGTGCGGGGGGCTACGTTCACACTATCAGGTTGGGGATTATTTTGTACCCATAGCTAGTATTCGAGGAGAAGGGACTTCTGACGTTTATTTCCCTCCTGAAGTTCCTGCTTTAGCAAACTTTATGGTTCAAAAAACTATTACAGAGATATTAGAAGAGAAAAAATCAAGTTACCATATCGGAATTACCCACACTACAAATATCCGCTTTTGGGAATTCAATAAGGAATTTCGTAAGAAGCTTTATGAAAACAAAGCCCAAACTATAGAAATGGAATGCGCTACGTTATTTTCCGCAGGTTATAGAAGAAATCTTCCTATGGGGGCTCTACTGGTTATTTCAGATTTGCCGCTAAGAAAAGAAGGAATAAAGACTAAAGAAAGCGGAAATTTTGTATTGAAGACATACACACAAGACCACATCACTACAGGAATTGATGTCATAACAAAACTAGACACAGTATTGAAAAGCCGCCCTACAAAAACCCACAAAGGCTTACCCCATATGGAACTTGGAGAGGCTGACGATACTATGCCTAAAGATTCTGGGATCTCAGATAGTGATTATTGAGAAAGTATTCTTTGTAAAATACAATCCGCAGTAAATCCACAAGCTTCTGCCACGTCAGCGGGAGCTCCGGAATAACCGAATCTATCCATAGCAATAGCTAAACCATTAGAACCAATATATTTATACCATCCTAATGCAGATCCTGCCTCTATAGATACTCGTAAACCTAAATCACCGCCAATTACACTCTCTCGATATTCAAAATCTTGTTGTTCGAATAATTCCCAACAGGGGAAGGAAATCACGCGAACTTTTTTATCTAAGTAGATTAACTCCTGAGCTACAGCTAAAGCTAAGTGCAACTCCGACCCCGTAGCAAATAAAGTATAATCTGGCTTACCTTGAGTCTCTTTTAAAACAATATAGGCTCCACGACCCACACCTTCTTTAAACGGTCTATTTGTTTGCGCTAGGGTGGGTAAATTTTGCCGGGAAAGGATTAATGCCGTAGGGCCGAGATAGCGCAATGCTGCATGCCAAGCTCCTTTCACTTCATTAGCATCTCCAGGACGGATAACTTGTAAACCTGGAATTGCCCTTAATGACATGATCTGTTCAATAGGTTGATGTGTTGGGCCATCTTCACCAACAAAAATAGAATCATGAGTAAATTGATAAATAACAGGTAACTTAGCCAATGCTGCTAAACGAATCGCGTTTCTTAAGTAATCAGAGAATACTAAGAATGTTCCTCCAAAAGGTCGAAATACTTGAGAATAGGCCAAACCATTCATAATGGCTCCCATACCGAATTCTCGAACACCGTATTTAATGTTCCTACCGGAGAAGTCATGACTATTAATATCTTTAGCGTCTGCTATCCATGTTCCATCCGAACTTGATAAATCTGCAGATCCCCCAATAAGGGAAGGAATGTTCTTGGCTAAATTTTGAATTATCTTGTTAGACGCAGCACGACCAGCTATAGCTTCTGGCATTTCTACACCTTCAAGTATTGTCTCTAATTTTTCCGAGGATATTGGAGCTTTTAGAGAAAGAAATTCTTGGTGTAAATCAGGGAATTGACGTGACCAAACACGAAAATCATCCTGCCATTCCTCTTGAACTTTACGATCTTCTTGTAATTTATGAGAAAAGAAAGACTTAACTACAGGAGAAATAAAAAATTTCTCCTCAGGAAGATGCCAGAAACGTTTTGTCTGTTCCACTCCATCTTCTCCTAAAGGCGATCCGTGTGCCTTATGACTTCCCTCTTTAGGAGAGCCATGACCTATAACTGTATGAGCTACTATTAGGACAGGGCGTTGCTGTGATTGTTTAATTTTTACAAATGTTTCATGAATAGCGGAAAAATCATACCCATCGATTTCATAAACTTCCCAACCGTAAGATTCAAAACGCTTTTTCACATCTTCAGAACTTACTTCTCCTAAGAAGCCATCTAAAACAATATTATTGTAGTCATATATAACTACAAGATTATCTAAACCTAAGGTTCCCGCCAAACTACAGACTTCGTGGCTAACGCCTTCCATCATGCATCCATCACCGGACAAACAATATACTTTACCATTGAAAATTTCATGCTCAGGGCGATTAAAACGGACTTGAAGCATTTTCATAGATAAAGCCATACCTACGGCATTGCCTAATCCCTGACCTAAAGGCCCTGTAGTAGCTTCGACACCCTCGGTTTCTCCAAATTCTGGATGACCGGGAGTCCTTGAATGTAACTGACGAAATTGCTGGAGATCTTCTAAAGAGACATCGTATCCAGCAAGATGAAGACAAGCATATAATAGAGCCGAACCATGTCCTGCTGATAAAACGAACCGGTCTCTGTCAATCCATAAAGGATCTTTCGGGTTATGTTTCAAAACATAACTGTACAAGTAGGCGGCAAGTTCCGCACAACCTAAAGGCAATCCCGGATGACCAGAACCAGCTTTTTGAATGATCTCTATGCTTAATTGTTTAAGAGTTCCCGAGATCTTTTCTAAGATATCTATATCTACTTCTCTGTTCACCATTTGTCGGACCTAAAAGTGCTTCACAAGAATACAAAGATCAAAATTATAGGATATGCATTACCAAAAAGCAAGATTACTCAATTCTTATGCCCTTTCACCACTCTTATACGTCCACTTCATACTGATGAAGCTTAACTGAACAAAACATTTGTCTATATTTAAGAACAAAAAGATTCTTTCTTAGGACAGTATTAGAGACTAAAATCAATCTCTCCCATATAATTAGAGCAAGTTCAACATTTTTGACATTACAAAGTCATTTCCTATGTTAAGTAACACTCTTCGATCTAATTTTTTAAAATTTTACGCTAATCGCCATCACACTATCGTTCCTTCCTCCCCCGTTTTCCCTCATAACGACCCCTCAATTCTTTTTACCAACGCAGGAATGAACCAATTTAAGGATATTTTTTTAAACAAGGAAACTGTGAGCTATTCGCGAGCCACTACTTCTCAAAAATGTATCCGTGCTGGAGGCAAGCATAATGACCTCGACAATGTTGGGCATACATCACGTCATCTTACTTTCTTCGAGATGCTGGGAAATTTTTCTTTTGGTGATTATTTTAAAGAGCAAGCGATTGCTTTCGCCTGGGAAGTATCTCTATCTGTGTTCAATTTCGATCCTGATTTCATTTATGCAACTGTTCATGAAAAAGATGATGAAGCCTTTGCTCTTTGGGAAAAGCATCTTCCCTCGGAACGCATTTTCAGATTAACTGATAAGGACAACTTTTGGAGCATGGCGGAAACTGGCCCCTGTGGGTACTGTTCTGAGCTTCTTTTTGATCGCGGAGAAAAATTTGGCAAAGCTGTCTCCCCCCTGGAAGATACTGAAGGTGAACGCTTTTTAGAATATTGGAATCTTGTTTTCATGGAATTCAATCGTACGGCAGAGGGTTCTCTATTAGCTTTACCTAGCAAGCATGTCGATACGGGTGCAGGTTTAGAACGCCTGGTTTCTATTATTTCTGGAACAGATACAGTTTTTGAAGCTGATGTTCTGCGCCTTCTTATTTCAAAAACAGAAGAACTATCAGGGAAAACTTATCACGCAGACCAGGCCTTAGGTGCTGCTTTTAGAGTTATTGCGGATCATACACGCTCACTGTCCTTTGCTATTGCTGATGGTTTGCTTCCTGGGAACACAGAACGTGGTTACGTATTAAGAAAAATTTTACGAAGATCTGTTAACTATGGGAAACGTTTAGGATTTACTAAACCCTTCTTAGCAGAGATCGTTCCTTCTTTGGTTGATTCTATGGGAGAGGCTTATCCTGAGTTACGCCTATCTCTATCTCAAATTCAAGAAGTTATGACTATGGAAGAAGAGAATTACTTTAAGTCTCTTCATCGTGGCGGGAATTTACTCCAACAGGTACTCAAATCGTCATCGTCATCCTCAATCATCTCTGGAGAGGATGCCTTCAAATTAAAAGACACGTATGGGCTACCTCTTGATGAAATCGCTTTATTAGCTAAAGATTACGATTTCTCCGTAGATATGGAAACTTTTTACCAATTAGAAGAAGAAGCCAAAGAACGTTCTCGAAAAAATATTGCCAAATCTCATAGCTCTACAGATGCAATTTATGATGCATTGTCCTTGGGAGAAAATTCCGAGTTTGTTGGCTATAATGATCTGTCTTGCGATACATTTATCGAAGCAATAGTTTGTGATGGCAAACAAGTTTCCTCACTTAAAGAAAAAGAAAAAGGCGCCTTAATTTTAAAAGTCACTCCTTTCTATGCAGAAAAAGGTGGACAAATTGGAGATGCTGGAGAGATATTCTGTTCTGATGGGACATTTATTGTTAGCCATACAACATCTCCTAAAGCAGGAATGATAATCCATCATGGGGAAGTGTCCCAAGGACAACTGTCTCAAGATCAGGCAATAACTGCACAAGTAAATTGCATTCGCAGAAAGAAAATCGGTAATAATCATACTGGCTGCCATCTCCTACATAAAGCTTTAGAGATGACTCTAGGTGATCATGTTCGCCAAGCAGGATCTTATGTTGATGATTCAAAAATTCGTTTAGATTTCACTCATCCCAAAGCTATTGCTCCAGAGGATTTAGCTTCTATTGAACTTTTAGTTAATGAAAAGATCAGAGAAAATCATCGTGTGGAAACTCGTGAAGCTATGTATTCCGATGTTATGAATTCCAAAGAAATTAAACAATTTTTTGGAGATAAGTATAGTGATGTTGTCCGCGTAGTCTCAGCAGGATTTTCTCATGAACTTTGTGGAGGAACTCATGCAGAATTTACAGGAGATCTCGGTTATTTCCGTATCCTTAAAGAACATGCTGTAGCTACAGGAATACGCCGTATAGAAGCTGTAACAGGTAGAGAAGCAGAGGCTATAGCACATCAAGACAATGAGAATCTCAATGAAATTTCTCTTATCTTACAATCTCCTCGAGATCAAATTCTGAATAAATTACAAAATATTCTAGAAGAGAAGAAGGAGCAAGCAAAACAGATTTCTGAATTAGAGAATAAACTTATCAATTCTCTATTGGATAAGCTTATTGACCATTGTCAGCAGGTTGAAGATGTTTCCTATTTGGTTCATCACTTACCTGAATCAGAAAGTCATCGCCTACAACAATATGCTAACTGCTTACATCAGAAAATACCCGCACGTTTAATTTCCTTATGGACGACGCAGAAAAATGGGAAATATATCATCTTTTCTCGAGTTTCTGATGATCTTGTTAAACAAGGGCTACTGGCTAAAGATCTTTTAAAAATATTACTCACACCTTGTGGTGGTCGTTGGGGAGGAAAAGATATATTTGCACAAGGTAGTGCTGATCATCTCCCACAAGCAGACGCATTAAATAATACTTTGTGGCAATGGATTTCGACCCAGTTAATTTAAATCTACCTCTCTTATCTGAAATAACTAACGCCTCTATTCCATTACTAATAGAAAACATCCGTCCCGGAGCTCGCGGATTCTTAGCTGCCAAATTTTTCCGCGAGAGGCAAGAATCTGTGGTAATGATCACCACACGTTCTCGTATTGATGATCTTTTTGAAGATCTCTCTTCATTCTTAGGCTTCCCCCCTGTTGAGTTCCCCTCATCAGAAATTGATTTATCTCCTAAGCTTGTTAACATCGACGCTGTTGGTAAACGCGATAAGATTCTTTATGAATTATATGAAAAGAAAGCGCCTTTATTTTGCGTAACAACTCTAAAAGCTTTACTAGAGAAAACTCGCTCACCAAAAGATACCGCGCATCAACATTTGGATATCCAAGTTGGAGATATGCTAGATCCTGAAATGATGATCGATCTATGCAAAAACTTAGGATATCGCCATGAAACTCTTGCTAGTGATAAAGGAGAGTTTGCTTATAGAGGAGGGATTATTGATATTTTCCCCCTGTCTTCTCAAGAACCTTTTCGAATAGAATTTTGGGGAGAAAAGATTATCTCTATACGTCCTTTTAACCCTTCTGATCAACTCTCGACAGGGAAAGTTTCTAAGCTATCAATATCTCCCGCTACAAAAGATTCAGGGAAAGAAGTATTATCTCACTGTCTATTGGATTATTTTAATACACCTCCAAGACTTATCTTCGATAACCTAACAATGTTAGAAGATGATTTTTCTGAAATTTCAGGAACATTATCCTCGTTACCCAACCGGTTTTTGTCGATTACAGATCTATGTGAACGTGCTTTCAAATCCCCCACTATTTTCTTTGAGGAGAAAAGCTTTCCTAATGTTCACAATCTTAAAAATACTGAAGTAAACATTGAAGTCTTTCATCGTCATATAAAAGCCTCTAGACTCGTTGCTCCATTTATTTATCCCAATGAAACTATCGATGAACAGGAAAATCCTCTCTTAGGTTTTCTAAAAAAACTTCAAGAATATATCCCTAATAAAGGCCAACCTTTTAATGTAGCTCTCTACAATACAAAGGCAAAATCTTTAAAAGAAGCTCGTGCTTTAGTAGAAACACTAGCAGAGAATTCTATACACATTTACGAAAGACCCGGGAATCTCTCTTCAAGCTTTGCTCTTGTTGAAGAAAGATTTGCAGCGATTTCCCTGTCGGAATTTTCATCTACAAAAGTATTGAGAAGACAAAAACAAAGAAATTATTTTTCTGTAACTACAGAAGAAGTTTTTGTTCCTGTTCCTGGAGAGACCGTTGTGCATCTTCACAATGGTATCGGTAAATTTATCGGAATGGAAAAAAAACCAAATCATTTAAACATTGAAACAGATTACCTAGTTCTTGAATATGCTGATAAGGCTAGGCTGTATGTACCTTCTGATCAAGCTTATCTAATTTCACGTTATGTAGGGGCATCTGAAAAAGCTCCTGATCTTCACAACCTTAATGGTTCTAAATGGAAAAGATCTCGAGATCTCTCTGAGAAATCCCTTGTACTTTATGCTGAGAAACTTCTTCAGCTTGAAGCACAACGTTCTACTATACCTTCATTTATCTACCCTCCTCATGGCGAGGAAGTAATTAAATTCGCAGAAAACTTCCCTTATGAGGAAACTCCTGATCAATTAAAGGCTATCGAACAGATTTACTCCGACATGATGTCAGATAAGCTGATGGATCGATTAATTTGTGGTGATGCAGGATTTGGGAAAACAGAAGTGATCATGCGCGCTGCTGTGAAAGCTGTTTGTGACGGCCATCGACAAGTTATTGTTATGGTGCCTACAACGATTCTAGCAAACCAACATTATGAGACTTTCTCACAACGCATGGCAGGATTACCTATAAACATTGCTGTGCTTTCACGATTTTCTGAAAGAAAATCAATGAAAAAGATCTTTGAGGATACTGCTAAAGGCGATATTGATATCCTAATCGGAACACACAAGCTAATAAACAAAAATCTCGAATTTAAAAATCCTGGTTTATTAATTATTGATGAAGAACAGCGTTTCGGTGTTAAAGTTAAAGACTTCCTAAAAGAGCGTTATCCCACTGTAGATTGCTTGACAGTATCTGCAACACCTATCCCTAGAACGTTGTATATGTCTTTATCAGGAGCTCGTGATCTTTCTTTAATTACCATGCCTCCATTAGATAGACTTCCTGTTTCTACTTTTGTTTTAGAGCATAATGAAGAGACATTATCAGCAGCCCTACGTCATGAATTACTTCGTGGTGGTCAAGCTTATGTGATCCATAACCGTATTGAGAGTATTTTTAGATTAGGGAATACAATACGAACATTGGTTCCTGAAGCACGCATTGCTGTCGCTCATGGACAGATGTCATCTGATGAATTAGCTTCTATTTTCCAAAAGTTTAAAGACCAAGAAATCAATATTCTTGTCGCAACAGCATTGATAGAAAACGGTATCGATATTCCTAATGCCAATACCATTTTAGTAGATCAAGCAGATAAGTTTGGCATGGCCGATCTTTATCAGATGAAGGGTAGAGTAGGAAGATGGAATAGAAAAGCCTATTGCTATTTCCTAGTTTCTCATTTAGATAGATTATCAGGTCCCGCTGCAAAACGTTTAGAAGCTTTGAATAAACAGGAATATGGTGGGGGGATGAAAATAGCCCTCCATGATCTAGAAATTCGTGGCGCAGGAAATATCTTAGGAACCGATCAATCGGGTCATATAAGTGCAATCGGGTTCAATCTCTACTGCAAGCTATTGAAAAAGACCGTTGCTGCATTGAAAAACAATACTTCTCCTTTGTTATTTAATGATGACGTAAAGATAGAGTTCCCTTACAAATCACGTATTCCTGATACCTATATTGATCTAGCGTCTATGCGTATAGAATTCTATCAGAAAATAGGTAGTGCTGAAGATGCTGAACAGCTCGAATTAATCAAAGAAGAGATGCGAGATCGCTTTGGTCCTATTCCTGAAGAAGTACTATGGTTATTCGCCTTGGCTCAAGTACGTTTATTTGCTCTACAGCACAACATATCTAGCGTTAAAGGAACAGGGAACGCATTATATATTCAACAATGTCATGGGAAGACAGAACAAATAAAGAAAACGTTACCATATTCTTTATCTCCAACTCCGGAACTGCTAGTATCTGAAGTTTTAGAATCTATAGAAAAAGCTTTTCCTCTAAAAACCCCTCGTTAAGGAGGCGTTATGTCGGGATTTTACGACGTTATAAAGCCGAAAACTACACGGCCACCTGTATGGTTTTTACGACAGGTAGGAAGATACATGCCTCAATATAAAGAGCTGAAAGGCTCCCAAACATTGAAAGCTTTTTTTCACAATACAGAAGCAATTACCGAAGCAACTCTTTTAGGACCGAGTTTACTAAAAGTAGATGCAGCGATTCTCTTTGCTGATATTCTTTCACTATTAGATGGTTTCAATATCTCTTATGACTTCGCTCCTGGCCCACAAATCTCTTTTTCTCCTCATCAAGAATTGATTTTCACAAAAGATCCTCAAGAGACATTTTCCTATCTTCTCGACGCAATTAGAAATCTTGTGAAACGTTTAAAAGTCCCTTTAATCGCTTTTGCTGCCTCTCCTTTCACCATGGCAAGCTATCTTTTAGATGGAGGAGCTTCTAAAGACTTCCCAAAAACGATGGCCTTTCTTTATCAATATCCTGAAAGATTCGATGCCTTGCTCAAGAAATTAACAGAAGGAACAGTCGTTTATCTTAAAGAACAAATTCGTTCTGGGGCTTCAGCCATTCAGCTATTTGAATCTTCGAGTTTACGTTTACCCTCACAATTATTTTCCCAATATGTGACGGCACCAAACACACAACTCATCTCTCAATTAAAGCGACAAGTCTCCTCCCCTATAAGTTTATTTTGCCGTTGTTTCGATGAAAACTTTTTAGATCTCTATTCCACAGGTGCAGATACACTACACCCCGACTACCATGTAAATCTTAATAAGATCTATAAAACAGTCGCACATCCAGGATCTTTACAAGGAAATATCGATCCCGCACTATTTCTACTTCCTCAGGATGAACTTCTTGCTCATCTTGAAAAATACCTTACCACTTTGAAATATCAACCTAACTATATTTTCAATTCAGGTCATGGCATTCTTCCTGAAACTCCCTTAGAAAACGTCCAAGCTGCGGTATTATGTTTAACGTCAATTTCAACTTCTTAGAAGGTCTCCATCAACCTGCACCGAGATACACAAGCTATCCAACAGCTTTGGAATGGAAATCATCCGATGCCAATCCTGCATATCTTGCTTTTGAACGTCTCCAAGAAGATGACCATCCCTTATCACTATATTTTCATATTCCTTTCTGCCAGTCTATGTGTCTATATTGCGGCTGCTCTGTAGTAATCAATCGTCGCGAAGACATTGTAGAAGACTATATCTCTACTCTTATTAAAGAAATGGAACTTGTTAATACTCTTTTAGGAGGGAAACGGAAAACTTCACGGATTCATTTCGGAGGAGGAACTCCGAGCCGATTATCTAGAACACTGTTCGAGAAGTTATTTTTTCACATCCATCGTTTATTTGATCTTTCCGAAGTTGAAGAAATTGCCATCGAATTTGATCCGCGTTCTTTAAGGAATGATAGTGAAAAAGCTGAATTTATCCAGTCGCTAGGATTTAATCGTGTGAGCTTAGGAATTCAAGATACACAAGCTGCAGTTCAAGAAGCTGTACGACGTCGTCAAAGTTATGAAGAATCTCTTTATGCTTATGAAAAATTCCGGGAGCTAGGTTTCGAGAGTATAAATATAGATTTGATTTATGGACTCCCTAAACAAACAAAAGTAACATTCTCACAAACAATTGCTGATATCTTAAAGATGCGTCCCGATCGCTTAGCCTTGTTTTCGTTTGCTTCTGTTCCTTGGATAAAGCCTCATCAGAAAGCTATGAAAGAAAGTGATATGCCTTCGATGGAGGAAAAGTTCGCTATATATTCTTACGCACGACATACATTAACGAAGTCGGGCTATCAGGCAATTGGTTTAGATCATTTCTCTCTACCCGAAGATCCTTTAAGCATAGCTTTTAAAAATAAAACACTAATTCGCAATTTCCAAGGGTATTCCTTACCTCCAGAAGAAGATCTTATAGGGTTAGGAATGACATCAACTAGTTTTATTCGGGGTATATATTTACAAAATGCAAAAACCCTAGAATCGTATCACGAAGCAATTCTTTCAGGATCTTTAGCGACAATTAAAAGTAAGATTCTCTCAGAAGATGATAGAATAAGAAAATGGGTAATTCATAAGCTCATGTGTACATTTTCTGTATCTAAAGAAGAATTTTCTGATCTTTTTGGCTATCATTTTGATGAGTATTTTTCCGAAAGTCAAGAACGGATAGATGGCATGGCAACGACAGGATTAATCCAAAATAGCTCTTCTTTTCTTACTGTAACTCCACTAGGAGAGCTGTTTGTACGTGTAATTGCTACAGCTTTTGATGCGTATTTCTTAAAAACTGTTTCTTCAAGCCCTAGGTTTTCAAGATCTATATGAGAAAAGTCATTGTTATAGGAGCGGGAATTTCAGGATTAGCCACAGCGTGGTGGCTACATAGAAAATTCCCTAATAGCGAACTTATGATTATAGATAAGGCAGATTGTCCTGGAGGACTTATCTATACAGATCATCAAAAAGATTTTCCGTTAGATCTCGGTCCCAAAGGTTTTTTAGTGCGGGGAGAAGGAGAATATACTCTCGGATTAATCCATGATCTAGAATTACAAGATTTCCTCATAGCTAGTGATAAAACAGCAAAAAAACGTTTTATCCGCTATAAAGGGAAAACTCGCAAAGTCTCTCCTTGGACATTGATAAAGGAGGGCTTACCCTTTGCCATGGTCAAAGATCTCTTCGCCTCCCGATATACAAAAGATAGTTCTGTTTATGATTTTTTACGTCGTCACAGTACAACAAGTCTTATTCATAATGTGTTAAATCCCGTTGTTACAGCAATTCGTGCAGGACATAGCGATGTACTTTCTGCGCATATGGCTTTTCCGACTCTTTCTCAACGCGAAGCAAAAACGGGATCTATATTACGCAGTTATCTGAAAGAATTTTCGAAGAAACAAAATAAAGATACTCCTTATCTTGCCTCTCTACGTCCGAATTTAGGTATTCTTATTGATACTTTAGTGAAGAAAATCCCAGCGAAATGGAAATTCTCTTCACCTGTCACAAAGATAGATTGTTTCCCCAAGGAAGTTGTAGTGTCAACTGCAAAAGAAACATTCTCAGCAGATTTAGCAATCTATACAGGGCCTACAACTACTCTTCCCTCTCTTATTGATATTCCTGGTATCCAGAACCTCTCTAATAAAATACTTCATTGGGATCTTTCTTGTGTAACCTTAGGATGGGATAAGAATCCTCCTTCTATTCCGAAAGGTTATGGGATGCTCTTGGCAGATGAACCTCCCTTACTCGGTATTGTCTATAATACCGAAGTCTTCCCCCAACAGATGCCTGGGAAAACAGTCATCTCATTATTATTAGAAGATCGCTGGCATGACGAAGAAGCTTATGCCTTTTCTTTAGCAGCAATTTCTGAATATCTAGGAATTGCTACAAAACCTGATGTATTCTCATTATTCTCCCCAGAAGAGGGTCTTCCCCAGCATTGCGTAGGATTCCTAGAAATGAAAAAGCAGATACTTCCTTCTATTCCTCATAATCTAAAAATTGTAGGACAGAACTTTTCAGGACCAGGGTTAAATAGATGTGTAGCTTCAGCCTATCGTGCTGTCGCTGCTATTTAAAGGAAGGAAACGTTCACAAAGAGAAAGCGTTGTAGTTAACATCTCTCCGAAATATTCCCGTCGCGGAGACATTTCGAGTAGTCTTTTTTCAATATGATCTAGGAGATGCTGAGCTAGCTTTTCTTTTTCATTAAGTTTCTCATAAGCGTAAGCGAGTCCCGATACCCAACGCATTTCCATAGCGACCCGATTGGTAATTTCCTCGATAAGGACCACCTGCGGATGATTGGGTGTTTGCCAATCTCCTTTTATCTCTTCAAAAACCTCAATAGCCCGTGAAGTATTTCCAAATGCAAGATAGGCATCAGCAAGATCTAACTTCAAAGTATAGTATATATATGTCCAAGCTTTAGCATTTTCTCCAGATAGAGTTACTTCTGAAAATTCATCTAGAGCTTTTATAAACCAACTAATTTTCCTAATTAGTGAGGGTTCCACATATCCCTGAAGATAATAAACCAAAGACAATAACGAGGAATGAGGGAAGAGTTCTTGAAAACGAGACAAATGAAATAGGGCGATATCTTTCCCGGAAAGATAGTCTTCTATATCATAGGCAAGAAGATACAAGCGATCTCCATACAAACGAAGGTCTAGATTATCACAATAGAGATCAAGATTCTCACTAAACCTTCTCGTTAATGCCCAAACCAACCTAACAGTAGATTGTAGAGAAGAACGTTCTTGAGAAAAGACACTTGTTAGCGACGCACAAGATTGCGGACTTTTATAATATAAAGAAGCAAAACAACATTTCGCGAGATCTTCTAGCGATGTAGATGGATCTATCGCCATGGTAGGAGACACTTCTTTAACTAGTTCCCCACGACGAAATGCTAACCATAAAGTTAAAGCTCTACTATATTCACTATCCACCACGCTTTCTTTAGCTTTTTCTAAATACTTTTGTTCAGATAGATCTATGTGCAGATCAATGAGGGAAAGTATAGGACTATCGTTACGAACTTCACAACGCTTTATCATATCATAGATAAAATAGTGATAGAGATCCTCAATAGATACCCTACTGTTACTGTTTAATGATTCACAGACCTTAACAACATTAGATGAAGATGTGTGATCTGTTTTTATAAATAACGCATCCAGAGATTTGAGAATCTTACGATGTAGAAATGAAAAATGAGATTTAGAGCTGAACTCTTTACAAGCATCGATTTTTTTTTGAAGAGCATAGGTAAGAAACAATCCTAAACCCGCCTCTTCACGGCTCCAACTTTTATAGGCCCTAAGGAAAAAATCCTCAGCATCGCCATATTTTTGTTGTCGGCAAGAAATACATCCTAAATATTCATATACTCGAGCTAAAGTTACTCCCAATCTAGAAGCATGACTTAAAGTAGATAAGAAAATTTCTCGGGATCTCATGAAGTCTTGTTTTTCATAGCTATAGCAACCTAAGAAGAAACTATATTCTGGGAAATAAGGATGTCCTGAAACAAATATAGGTTCTCCAGCAACTAATAGCCTCTGCATATCTGAGAAATTTTTGATCTGATGATAGATTTCTAATAATGAAAAGTACCCGTAATAAAGTAATGTGGATTGTAAATAGTTTCCATGATCTATAAGAACTTCTAATTCACGAATACCCTCTTCTTGATTCCATGGAAGCGTATACAAAGCATGAGCAAGAAGAAGTACATCAACTTCATGAGCACGTTGCACTTCTCCCTGTGCTATTCTCAATACTAGCTTATCAATAGACTGTGCATAGTCTTTTTCAGCCTGACAATAGGGTAATAATAAAGATTCGCAGGAAACCTTAGCCTCTCGAGCTTTCTCAATTTTTAACCCTAAAACTATTTTCCTTAGAAAAATCTTCTCTATGTCAATAACATCAGGATGGGGACTACATGTACCTGCTTCAACATTATAAGAAAGTTTCTCACACAATCTTAAAGCTTCATCGTAATCTCCTCTTTCCTTCATTACGAGAATCTCTTGTTTTCGATCCTCATAACTACTGTGTAAAGTCATACTATAGAGCTGAAGAAGAAGATTATCTTCTAAAGTTTCTCTACCACTGCCGATATTATGAAATTGTGTTATCAAATCTCTAAGAGAAACACCATCAGGATTCAATCTCTGCCAGGCAAGACGCATTTCAGATCTGATATGAGGAGGAATTGTAACTACAGATAATAATTTTCTTACTATATCTTTACTTGTTGATCTATCGTCTTGTTTTATTTTCACCTGTACGTACTGACGCGTTAATGATGCTACAGTTTCCCAATCTCTAGGGGATAACACTGTTTTTTCAGAAATTATACGTTCTACAAATGCTGAAAAAGCTTCATCACAATCAGTTCCTGACTTCAATACTGTATGTAAATCTGCACAATAATGGCCGAAAGACAATTGCTGAGTTGGAGCCGCACAGACAACCCCTACACTCACAATTAAACAAAATTGAAAAACGCATACACACGCGCGAAGACATACTTTCATGATAGATTTCTCTCTACCATAGTACTGGCAGGAAATATAAAAAAATTCGCATAGTTCAAAAAAACAAACTATATGCAAACCAAAAGTATAGGAAAAGACACTATTACTAAAAAAGAAAGTTCTTTTTGAAATTTTTTTATAAATTAAATAGTGATAGAACCTCAACACTGTCTAAAAAATACAAAAAAAAACCTCATTAATGGAAATCAAAAGTTTACTTCTTCCAAAAAAAGACTTCATCTTTTACATCAACTAACATACTGACAAACAAAGAAGTACGAAAAATTAAAAAAAGTAAAAATGATTCCCTATTTTCTTTTCTCTAAAAAAATTGTTGCATGAATTTGAACAAACAAACTAATTAAAAATTAAAACAAGTAAAAATAGTTTAAAACAACAACTAGAGGACGCTTTTCATGGCGCTAAAAGATACGGCAAAAAAAATGAGAGATCTGTTGGAAAGTATCCAACATGACTTAGACAAAGCCGAAAGAGGAAATAAAGCAGCAGCTCAGCGAGTACGTACCGACTCCATCAAACTAGAGAAAATTGCTAAGCTTTATAGAAAAGAATCGATCAAAGCTGAAAAGTCTGGTTTGATGAAACGCAAGCCTGCAACAAAAGCTAAAAAAGCTACTGCCGCTAAAAAGCCTGCAAAATCTGCACCTAAGCCTAAGGCAAAAGTAAAAGCTAAACCAAAAGCTAAAGCTAAAGCCGCTCCTAAAGCGAAAGCAAAAGTAAAAGCAAAAGCCCCTGCAAAAAAGACTCCAGCAAAAGCAAAAGCCAAAAAAATCTCTAAATCTCGCTCCCTAAGAAAATAATTTTTTCCTTGTCTTGGTTTTTAGAGGGTAATTATATTTTATAACTTGCCCTCATTTTTTCTCCTTCCCTCTTTTCAAAAGATTATCCCCAGAAAGCATTCCTTATGATAAAATTCTGCAGTAATTTTTATCTGCAGAACACCCTACCCTTATTATATTCCTGCAGGTGCGTGACAAGTTTTACATAAAACCCTACTTTAAGGTGGGCCATGCCTGCAGTAATGAATTGTAAACATCTAGGCATTTGTGGAGGATGTTCTTCACCTCAAACTGCCTATGCTGATTCTTTAAAAACTAAAGAACTCATTTTACACGAACTTTTTTCTCCTATTTTTCCTCCTGCAGAAATTCTTCCCGTGATTCCTTGCGACCCAATATTACGTGGGAGAAATAAGATGGAATTCTCATTTTTTCAAACAAATGACGGAAAGAAAAGTCTAGGATTTATTACGCCTACAAAACCTAAACAGGGTGTTGCTATTACAGAATGTCTCATGATTCATGAACATGCTGTCGATATTCTAAATCTTACACGCAGTTGGTGGGATAATCATCCTGAACTTACAGCTTACTATCCTCCTTTTAATAAAGGTTCTCTCTGTACCCTTACTGTGCGTATCGGAAATCCAAAACAGACACTCATGGTTATTTTAACCACATCTGCAAGAGAAGAGTATGCTGTTAGGAAAGAACTTATTGAGGAATGGAAAAATGCCCTCATAACTTCTAATCTCCCTATTATCTCTATTGTTTGGGAAGAAAAAGTCAGCGCAAAAAATGCTCCGACATATTTTCGTTCTCACTTAATTCATGGGGAACCATTTATTGAACAAACATTAACACTACCCAAAGATGGTAATTCTGGGGTGTTTCATGTGCGGCCTAGAAGCTTCTTTCAGCCTCAAAGTCTTCAAGGAGCAAAAATCATTGAAATTGCTAAAGAGTTTATGAATCCACAAGGATCCGAAACACTACTCGATCTCTATTGTGGTGCAGGAACTATAGGCATTATGCTCTCCGCCTACGTCAAAAAGGTTATAGGAGTAGAAATTGTCCCAGACGCTGTAGATTCTGCAAAAGAAAATATCCTAATAAATAAAAAAGAAAATCTCATTGAAGTGCATCTAGAAGATGTAAAAACATTTTGTAGAAGACATCAAGACTGCCCTCCTCCAGATGTAGTTGTTATCGATCCTCCACGTTGTGGAATGCAAAATAAAGTTCTTAAATATCTTCTGAGAATTTTTCCAAAAAAAATTATTTACATTTCCTGTAATCCTAAAATACAGTTTGAGGAATGTTGCAGTTTAATTTCTGCAGGTTATCGTATCAAAAAAGTGCAACCTTTGGATCAATTTCCCCATTCTCCGCACTTAGAAAATATTATTTTGCTAGAAAGAGAGGATAACCTCTAGGAAAAGCATTGAACGTACGCTTCCTATTATGTTAACCTTTCGCTGAAATAACCGAAGTAAAGGTGGTTTAATGTTATCTCGTTTATTCATGTGTTTTTTATTTCTGTTGAGTTCGTCATCTCTTCTTGCTGATGAAGAAGGCACTCAAGTAAAAAGTACTTTTGCTCAACCCGCTGTAATGCTGGGTATTGCCATTTTGTTCTTTTACTTCATTTTATGGCGTCCTGAACAAAAACGCAGAAAAGCCATGGAAAAACGCAAAAATGAACTTGCGAAAGGCGATAAAGTTACTGCTATGGGGATTTTAGGAACTATTGACGAAATCCGAGAACATACTGTAATTCTTAACATTACCTCTGGGAAAATCGAAATGCTAAAAGCAGCAATTTCTGAAATTTTGAAACCCGATGGAACTAAAGCATAAGCTTTAAGATATAGACATTTACTTTCTGTGATATTAGAGAGATCTACATTGATTTTTTATAAGCCAAGTTATAACTTGACACCATAAGCTACTCAAAGAAGTCGAGGATTTTTAGGATCATGACTTGGCTTTCAGGCCTATATTTCATCAGCATTGCTAGTCTAGTATTTTGTGTTATAGGTTTGATACTTTCTGGGATCATTCTTATTTCCCGAAAATTTCTAGTTAAAATTCATCCTTGCAAGCTAAAAATTAATGATGATGACTCTCTCACTAAAACAGTAGATAGCGGTCATACTCTGTTATCTTCCCTTTTAGATTCGGGTATTCCTATACCTTCTCCATGCGGAGGTAAAGCTACTTGTAAACAGTGTAAGGTAAAAATTGTAAAAAATGCTGATCAACCCTTAGAAACAGATCGCGCTACTTTTTCGAAGCAGCAGCTAGAACAAGGTTGGCGTCTTTCCTGCCAAACAAAAGTTCAACATGACATGTGTTTGGAAATAGAAGAACGTTATTTAAATGCTTCTTCTTGGGAAGGTACGGTGGTTTCTAATGATAACGTAGCAACATTCATAAAAGAACTTGTTGTATCTGTTAGTCCTGAACATCCTATTCCCTTTAAACCCGGGGGATATCTACAAATTAGCGTTCCCGCATATAAAACCAATACTTCCGATTGGAAGCAAACCATGGCTCCTGAATACTACAGTGATTGGGAACACTTTAATTTATTTGATCGAACTATAGACAACAGTCTCCTAGAATCAGACTCTGCAAATAAGGCGTATTCTCTAGCCTCATATCCTGCAGAGCTTCCTGTTATTAAATTCAATATTCGTATTGCAACACCACCTTTTATTAATAATGCTCCGAATCCAGAGATTCCTTGGGGAATATGCTCATCGTATATTTTTTCATTAAAACCTGGAGACAAGATTACTGTTTCTGGTCCCTATGGAGAATCTTTCATGAAAGAAAACAACCGTCCCCTGATTTTCTTAATCGGTGGTGCGGGTTCTTCGTTCGGTAGAAGCCATATTTTAGATCTCTTATTAGATAAGCATTCTACAAGAGAAATTACCTTATGGTACGGAGCACGCTCTCTAAAAGAAAATATCTATCAAGAAGAGTACGAAAAATTACAGAAGGACTTTTCTAATTTCCACTACCATTTGGTATTGTCAGAGCCTCTTCCTGAAGATATCGCCTCAGGTTGGGATAAGAATAATCCTGAGAAAACGAATTTTCTATTCCGAGCTTTTGAGCTTGGTCAACTCAGTAAACTGAGTAATCCCGAAGACTACTTATATTATGTATGTGGCCCGCCACTACACAACAGTAGTATTTTAAAATTACTCGATAACTACGGTGTAGAGCGATCTTCTATAGTTCTCGATGATTTCGGAAGCTAGTACGTAGCTTAGGGTTTTTTCGCCATAGATATTTTATCGGTTATTAGATCTTAACATTCGAATTAATGACATGACATAGATCATCATGGCGAGGAAACTAAAGACCATATGTGTGGCTTGGCTAATTGCATAAGCTCGACTATTGGTAAATCCTCCGTAAAAAGTCGTCTGGTCATTTGGAATAATAGGAATAAGTTCGCTAGAATTTGAACTATTTCGACAACTAGGAGCGACTTCTAAACCTCCCAGTGTTGTCATTGCTGATAGAAAAGTCAGGAAAATTCCAAATACAGCTGTGTTCACAATCCCAACAACTCTATAGTGGTTATCAACATTTTGACGACGAACTCTCACTCTTCCTCTATTATGAGATTCTGTTTGTTCATCATTTTGATCTTCCCCAGTATTTCCAAACCACCTCAAGCATCGGTTAAATAAGACATCACGAAGTCCGGGAGCAGCGTATTCTAACAGATCCCGACCGAGCATGGTCCATCCAAAGAAAGTCACTAAACCATATAAAGCTACTGTGCATTGTGTAGTAGTAGAACGCGCAGCCATACGAATATTATTTATAACGTCGTATAGATTTACAATAGGGCCAAAAGCACGAAAACACAAAGCTGCTATACGCATATTTCGGTATCTTTCTCTTCTAGCACGAGGATTTGTTAACATTAAAAAGACACTACAAATGCCATCAATACCAAAAAAGAGGATGCTTACAGCTAATAAAGAGCCGTTCAAAGTCGTATCAATAATAGGGAAAATCCATACAATAGACACTGCGTCAGAAACTCTCATGATATTAGTAACAACTTCTGCAGATCTATCAAGAAAGTTTTGAGGAGGCAAGGCTATCTCTTCAGCCTGAACATCAGAGTCTGGCATATTGATTAATGTCTGTATCCTAGCAAATACATTAGGGCTAGAAGAGCGTGTTATAGAGACTCCTTGAACACTATAACCCACAACTCCGAAACCTTCTTGTTGATCATTTCCATTCGATAGCGATGATTCACCAATCTCTATCACACTAGATTCAGAAACAACATTAGTAGTAACAGAATCCACTCCCGCAGTTAACATAAATGCGTTCACAATAGCATTGTTAAAAGCAGGATCATAAAAATTCACCCAGAAAAAACCTAAACTTGCCGAGGAGTATGGGAGCGTTGTTACTCCAGACCTTGAAAATCCCTCAGCATCCATACAGGAAAAGAAATCTCCAGGAACTCGAAAATAAAAAGATCGTGGGTGATTAGGATAATGCGAAGGACAAATCCCTACTAAAACTATGTTACGAGCATGTCTTGTGTGTTGAAGGGCTTCTTGAACATGCTCAGCGCCATTTCCAAAGAAATAATGAATAAAAACACTACCTCCAGGATGAGAAGCAAAGAAAGCATCCCAAGTATCTAAGATAGCTTGAGAAACTGGGGACATCTGATTTGGATCTCTTCTACAGAAAAATGATGAGAATCCCCCACTTCCATCATTATAGATTCCTACAACTTCTCTACCTCCTAATAATTGGCTCAAATGCATAGCCTCATTTTGAGCTCCGTAATATCCCGACTGACTTCCATTTGTATATCCGACTCCGACCAAAGGCGCCGGGGTAGGTGATGTTGTATAACTTTCATAAACAGCCTCAAAAATAGGCACTTGGTGTCTATTTGTAGAGGATGGCACTCCGTGGGCAAATAAATATGTAGAGTCTCCGTAGCTAACATCTGATTCTGAAGTAATGGATACGGAGACTAACGATGCCTCTGGACTCTCTGGAGCAATACTCGTCGTATTAATAGAGTCTTGTATAGATTGTATATCACTAAGTAGAAGAGATTCTGTTGCATTAGATTCTAGAGTAGATTCAGAATCACTAGAAGAGATGTTACTCAGTAAACTAGATCGATTCGAGAATGATGCTCCTTCATTTTCAAAAGAATATTGGGGGATAGATCCTAAGAATCTATCCGGATTAGAATTACGTATAGGGGTGGACATAAAATTAATGGGTGTTCTTACACGTTTATCTCATAGGTAAAAAATAGAAAATCCCATGAGATCTGAACAAAAATCAGTCAAATAAATAAAAGTACGACTTTATAATCTCCGAAAAACAAAACTCGGAGTTCAGTGTGTTTGAGGACCGTTAGTAAGGGAAAAAACAATGAAACTATTTAATAACTTTTAGGGACTAGTTCTCTTTGAGAATCTAGAAATACCCTTAACGGAGTATCTCAATACATTTGCCTAGGCAGTTAGGCACCGCTTGTAAGCGCGCTTGTACTTATGCATTATTGATACCAAAATTACTAAATAACTTAAGAAGAGTGAAATAAGTCACTTCACTTGGGAGGAAATTATATCCAAAGGAATTTATTTTGCAAGCATCAAAAAGAATGCGAGCAAAAAAAAAGGAGAATATTTCTATTCTCCTTATAAAAAACTCAATTTACGAGTCAAAATAACTAAAAGCTTGGCAACGACCTACTCTCCCATACTCTTGTGTATAGTACCATCGGCGATAAAAGGCTTAACTTCTGAGTTCGGAATGGGGTCAGGTGTGTCCCTTTTTCCATTATCACCAAGCAAATTCTTGTAACGTAACAATTCACGTATACTAATAGACGCTTAAGAGGGTCTTTAGTATCAACTTACATCGATCGATTTATTTCAACAAAAAAGCCTATTGAGCTTTTTATATGATAAAAACCAAGTCAATGGACTTATTAGTATTGGTTAGCTAAACACATTACTGTGCGTACACACCCAACCTATCAACCACATAGTCTATATGGAGTCTCATAGGGATACCTTATCTTAAGGGAGGCTTGGCATTTAGATGCTTTCAATGCTTATCCTTTCCGAACGTAGCTACTCGGCTATGCTTTTGGCAAAACAACCGACACACCATTGGTTCGTCCATTCCGGTCCTCTCGTACTAGGAACAGCTCCTTTCAAGTATCCTGCGCCCACAAAGGATAGAGACCAAACTGTCTCACGACGTTTTGAACCCAGCTCGCGTACCGCTTTAATTGGCGAACAGCCAAACCCTTGGGACCTTCTCCAGCCCCAGGATGCGATGAGCCGACATCGAGGTGCCAAACCGCCACGTCGATATGAACTCTTGGTGGCGATCAGCCTGTTATCCCCGGAGTACCTTTTATCCGTTAAGCGACGGCGATTCCACTTTCCACCGCCGGATCACTAAGCCCGACTTTCGTCTCTGCTTGACTTGTAGGTCTTACAGTCAACCTATTTTATACCTTTACGCTCTACTCGTGATTGCCAACCACGATGAAATAAGCTTTGGGCTCCTCCGTTACTTTTTAGGAGGATACCGCCCCAGTAAAACTGCCCGTCTGGCAATGTCCATATTCCAGATTCATGGAATTATGTTAGACTCCCAACTTGTTAAGACCAGTATTTCAACGATGACTCCCACTCTCCTAACGAAGAGTGTTCATAGTCTCCTGGCTATGCTACACATAACAAATCAAGAATCAATACCAAAGTACAGTAAAGGTTCACGGGGTCTTTTCGTCCTTTTGCGGGTAAACAGCATCTTCACTGCTACTACAATTTCACCGAGTCTTTCGTTGAGACAGTGCCCAGATCGTTACACCATTCGTGCAGGTCGGAACTTACCCGACAAGGAATTTCGCTACCTTAGCACCGTTATAGTTACGGCGGCCATTCACCAGGGCTTGGGTTCAATGCTTTGCCTTGCGGCTGACATATTCCTTTAACCTTTTGGCATTGGGCAGGCGTCACACCATATACTTCCCCTTAGAGGTTTGCATAGTGCTGTGTTTTTGTTAAACAGTCGCCTGGGCCATTTCTCTGCGGCCTCCCGGAGCTCATACCGTAAAGGTAATCACCCTAGAAGGCTCCCCTTCTTCCGAAGTTACGGGGATAATTTGCCGAGTTCCTTAACGAAAGTTATCTCGCGCGCCTTAGAATACTCATCTCGCACACCTGTGTCGGTTTAGGTACGGTCACCATCAACAGCTAGAAATTATTTCTTGAAAGCATTGCGCTACACTATCAGTTCCTCCGAAGATTTCCCTTAACCACAACCTAACCTTATGTTAGCGGATTTGCCTACTAACCAGTCTCATTGTGATACGGACATTTCCAATCGTCCGCGTGCTTAACGTACTCCGTCATTCCATTGCTAAAGTTTTAGGTGGTACAGGAATATTTAACCTGTTGCTCCATCGTCTACGCATTTGTGCCTCGACTTAGGGGCCGACTAACCCAGGGAAGACGAGCTTGACCCTGGAAACCTTGTGCTTACGGCGAGGAAGATTTTCACTTCCTTTATCGTTACTTATGCCATGGATCTTCACTAGTATCCGCTCCAGTACTCCTTACGGTATACCTTCGCTGCTGAATACTACGCTCTCCTACCGCGTATATATAAAATATACACCCGCGATGTCGGTTTTATGCTTGAGCCCCGATTATTATTGGCGCGATGATTCTCGATTGGTGAGCTGTTACGCACTCTTTAAATGATTGCTGCCTCTAAGCCAACATTCCAACTGTCTTAGAATCATCACTTCCTTACTCACTTAGCATAAAATTTGGGACCTTAATCGGCGGTCTGGGCTGTTCCCCTCTCGACAACGAAGCTTAGCCCCCGCTGTCTATCTCCCGGACTCGCTTTTGGTATTCGGAGTTTGATTTCCGTTGGTAAGCCGGTAGGCCCCCGCTAGAATTCAGTGCTCTACCCCCAAAAGCTTAATATCCGAGGCTAACCCTAAAGTTATTTCGGAGAGAACAAGATATCTCCAAGTTTGATTGGCCTTTCACCCCTATTCACAACTCATCCAAACATTTTTCAACATGTACTGGTTCGGTCCTCCACAAGGTCTTACCCATGCTTCAACCTGGTCATAAATAGCTCACTTGGTTTCGTGTCTAAATCAAACGACTATACGCTCTATTAAAACTCGCTTTCGCTTCGGCTCCGGAATGTAAATCCCTTAACCTCGCCGTTTAACTTAACTCCCTGGCTCATCATGCAAAAGGCACGCCGTCAACCATTGCTTCCGAGGAAGCTATAGGTCTCCGACCGCTTATAAGCTACTGGTTTCAGGTTCTATTTCACTCCCTTAACAAGGGTTCTTTTCACCTTTCCTTCACAGTACTGGTTCACTATAGGTCATTGACTAGTATTTAGACTTGGAGAGTGGTCTCCCCAGATTCAGACTAGGTTTCACGTGTCTAGCCCTACTCAGGTATCGAATAGAGTCTCTTGTTCTTTCGTTTACGGGACTATCACCCTGTATCGTTCTACTTTCCAGAAGTATTCAACTAAAACTTAAGATCTCATGTTATCGACCCTACAACCCCACACCAATGATGTGGTTTGGTCTTCTCCCCTTTCGCTCGCCGCTACTTAGGGAATCTCTTTGATTTATTTTCCTCTGCTTACTAAGATGTTTCAGTTCAGCAGGTGTCGCTTTATATGCCTATGTATTCAGCATATAATGGTAGACGATTAATCTACCGGGTTGCCCCATTCGGATACCTCCGGGTCATAGCTTTATACCAGCTCGCCGAAGATTACTGCAGGTAAACGCATCCTTCATCGCCTGTCAATGCCAAGGCATCCGCCAATAGCTCTTAACAACTTGGTCTGTAAATTATTGATCCATGCAAGTTAACTTCACCAAAGACAGATATTCTTAAACGTCTATTATTATATGTGAATTTACTTGTTACCATATTATTTACATAACATACTTGATCGTAAACTGAATGTTTTGAAAACAAACGCTTAACAATGCAAAAGAAATAGAATACAAGTTTTCAAAAGATGCTTGCCCAACCTAGTCAAACCGTCCTAAGACAGTTATCCTTATCCTTAAAAGGAGGTGATCCAGCCCCACCTTCCGGTAGGGCTACCTTGTTACGACTTCATCCCAGTCATCAGCCTCACCTTGGGCGCCTCTCTCCTTTGCAGGTTGAGTCAACGACTTAAGGCAAAACCAACTCCCATGATGTGACGGGCGGTGTGTACAAGGCCCGGGAACGTATTCACGGCGTTATAGCTGACACGCCATTACTAGCAATTCCGACTTCATGTAGTCGAGTTGCAGACTACAATCCGAACTGGGGCCAGCTTTGAGGATTTGCTCCATCTCGCGATATTGCTACCTTCTGTACTGGCCATTGTAGCACGTGTGTGGCCCTGGGCATAAGGGCCATGCTGACTTGACGTCATCCTCGCCTTCCTCCTGGTTAACCCAGGCAGTCTCGTTAGAGTTCCCACCCTAAGTGTTGGCAACTAACGATAAGGGTTGCGCTCGTTGCGGGACTTAACCCAACACCTCACGGCACGAGCTGACGACAGCCATGCAGCACCTGTGTATCTGTCCTTGCGGAAAACGACATTTCTGCCGCGGTCAAATACATGTCAAGCCCAGGTAAGGTTCTTCGCGTTGCATCGAATTAAACCACATGCTCCACTGCTTGTGCGGGCCCCCGTCAATTCTTTTGAGTTTCACCCTTGCGAGTGTACTCCTCAGGCGGCATACTTAACGCGTTAGCTACGACACGGATAGGGTTGAGACTATCCACATCAAGTATGCATCGTTTACGGCAAGGACTACCAGGGTATCTAATCCTGTTTGCTCCCCTTGCTTTCGCGCCTTAGCGTCAGGTGTAAATTAGAAAAGCGCCTTCGCCACTGGTGTTCTTCCACATATCTACGCATTTCACCGCTACACGTGGAATTCCCTTTTCTCCATCTACCCTCTAGAAAGATAGTATTAGATGCTGATTTGGGGTTGAGCCCCAAGATTTAACATCTAACTTTCCTTTCCGCCTACACGCCCTTTACGCCCAATAAATCCGATTAACGCTAGCACCCTCCGTATTACCGCAGCTGCTGGCACGGAGTTAGCCGGTGCTTCTTTACCTGGTACGCTCAAATCAATTGGATATTAGCCAATTTCTCTTATTCCCAAGCGAAAGTGCTTTACAACCCTAGAGCCTTCATCACACACGCGGCGTCGCTTCGTCAGACTTTCGTCCATTGCGAAAGATTCTCGACTGCAGCCTTCCGTAGAAGTCTGGGCAGTGTCTCAGTCCCAGTGTTGGCGGTCAATCTCTCAATCCGCCTAGACGTCAAAGCCTTGGTAGGCCATTACCCCACCAACAAGCTGATATCCCATAGACTCTTCCTTAACCGAAAGGTCCGAAGATCCCCTTCTTTAATATGTTTTAGATGCCTAAACATACCCCATTCGGTATTAGCGGTCGTTTCCAACCGTTATTCCCAAGTTGAGGACAGATTATCTATGTATTACTAACCCTTCCGCCACTAAATAACAACCGAAGTCATTATTCCGTTCGACTTGCATGCCTCATCCACGCCGCCAGCGTTCAATCTGAACCAAGATCAAATTCTCAGAAAAAATAAATTTAAAAATTAACGGATTTTAAAAATCCGAACAAGCATTCTTTATACTGGCTTGCATTCTATCTCATTTGCATTGTTAAGAAGAGAAGATCGGCTATGCCGAACCCTCATTTGCGCATCCACATCGAAGTGTGGACTCTTCCTTCTTTCGCTTTCCGCGGTGAAGAAGAAATCAATATCTTATATAAACGGCATTTATTTATGCAACATATTTTGCTGCACTTTTTTAAAACTGAAAATTATCTAAATCCAATTTATGCCCTCACAACACTGTCAGAGCCAGAAAAATTCATTTCTTTTTTTCTCATTATTTTATTTTTCGATCTCAAATCTACCTGTTTCCAAGCTTGATATAAACCTATCAAAACTCTATTTCGCGCTAAACAGCTCGAGAAACACCCTAAAACAAATTTTATTATGTAAAAAAAATTTGATTTCTGTTGTCGCTGAAATTGTAAATTCTAATTTCCTATTAAGGTATAGAGATCCGGCTCTCGAAAGCACTCCACACCCTTCTTTTATTCCCAGAACTATTCTTATATATAATTTGGAAACATTTCCCTTAATTAAGAGAGACTCTTGCCTCCCCTATGATTTAAATCTGTAGAAAGAGATAGGTTATCTATCATTCATAAGATAGGGAATTATTCTGGTAGAATTCGGGAGGTATACAGATTCTTGCGAAAGGAAATGATTTAAGTAGTTGTCTTATTTGAAGCCCAATTAGCTTTAACTAGCGAATTATGTTTGAGATCATAGGCTTTTTGTCTTGGATAAATATTATCGTCGGGATAATATTTTCTCTTAGCTTTCATAGCTTGTGGCGAACGTAGCTCAGTTGGTTAGAGCGTCGGATTGTGGTTCCGAAGGTCGCGGGTTCAAGCCCCGTCGTTCGCCCTTCTTTATCTTCTTTGTTTCTTTTGCAATTCTTGCTATAACCAAGTATTAGAATAAATTCTCACTCTACTAAAAACCTTGTGTCTATTCATGGTAAGAGAGCGACAAAAATCTAAATCTGTCTTATTTCCTTCGATTCCCTTCGCAGTTAGGGCAAGCATCTATTTGTTTTTGGCTTGTTTCTCAGGATTGAGTTTATGGAGTTTTCATAATACTCAACCTTGTACCCAAAATTGGATAGGATTGCTTGGGTGGTCTTTAAGTTCCTTTCTTTTATATTGCTTCGGAGCAGCGTCTTTTCTTATCCCACCCTATTTCTTATGGTTATCCTTCCTAAATATAAGAAAAACACCTTCAAAGATCTTACATCGTAAAGCACTTGCATTTGCATGCATTCCTATCTGTTCCGCGATATTGCTATCGATGTTTTCTCCAGTACAAGTATTACCTCATATTTTAGACGCCCGTCTTCCTAAATTTATTTTAGGAATTAATCCTCCTGTTTCTTATTTAGGGGGCATTCCTTTTTATATTCTTTATGCCGGACAATCTTTCTGTTTGAAACATTTAATTGGTTCGGTGGGTACTGGTCTTATCTTTTCATTTATATTGTTCTTTTCTATTTTTTATCTCTGTGGAGGTATAGTCCTAATTAAAAAAAAAATTCTGCAAAAATTCCTCAAAAACAGATTTCAAGCCTGTTGGCGCATTTGCAAAAGTATTTTAAGAAGACTAACTAACAAGCAGAATTATCTCCCTAAACCTTCAATTAAAGTTCCTTGTGCTCCCATAGCAAGGAATGATGCAAGGAAACTTCCGACTCCAGTTGTTTCGCTACCAATAGAAAAGGGAGATCTATTTGATGATCAACATATAACTCCCCAAGAATCTTCAGACAAAGCAACTCTTTTCCTAGCTCCTCATCCTGAAAAACGTATTTTATCTACATTCACGAAACCACAAAATACAGCTCAGAAAGAATCTAAGATTACTGTATTACCTCAATCCCTACCCCGACCAAGTAAGAGAGTTGAAAAATCTCCCCCTATGGATTTATCAACATTTGGCGGAGGGAGTTCCGAGCTACCTCAATACCATCTGTTGAGTAAAAGCGACAATTCAAAACCAGAGTCTCTTCGTGAAGAACTTCAAAAAAAAGGCATGCTTTTACAACAAACTTTAGAAAGTTTTGGAATAGATGCTGATATTGGGAATATTTGTTTCGGTCCTACGCTAGCCGCATTTGAAGTACAGCCTCATACAGGTGTAAAGGTTCAAAAAATAAAGGCTTTAGAAAATGATATAGCTTTGAATTTGCAAGCTTCTAGCATTCGTATTATCGCACCCATTCCTGGGAAGGCTGCCGTTGGCATTGAAATTCCTAACCCTTATCCTCAACCGGTAAATTTCCGCGACTTATTAGAAGATTATCAAAAACAAAATCATAAGCTACAGGTTCCTCTTTTACTTGGGAAAAAGGCCAATGGCGATAACTTCTGGGCAGACTTAGCAACGATGCCTCATTTAATTATTGCGGGAACGACGGGGTCAGGAAAATCCGTTTGTATCAATACGATTGTCATGTCTCTGATTATGACAACACTACCTTCTGACATCAAACTTGTTATTGTCGATCCGAAAAAAGTAGAGCTCACTGGGTATTCTCAATTACCCCATATGTTAACTCCTGTGATCACAGAATCTCGTGATGCTCATAGTGCTCTAGTCTGGCTCGTTAAAGAAATGGAACTTCGTTATGAAATTTTAAGATTTTTGGGTCTTCGAAATATTCAGGCTTTTAATTCTCGTGAGCGCAACATTGAAGTAGAAACTTCTTTTGACAAAGAAATTCCAGAAAAAATGCCTTTTCTTGTCGGTATTATCGATGAGCTTGCTGATCTTTTACTTTCTTCTTCTCAGGATATAGAAACACCTATCATTCGTTTAGCACAAATGGCAAGAGCTGTTGGCATTCATTTAATCTTAGCCACACAAAGACCTTCTCGTGATGTAATTACAGGATTGATTAAAGCAAACTTTCCTTCCCGCATTGCGTTTAAAGTAGCTAATAAAGTGAATAGTCAAATCATTATAGATGAACCTGGAGCAGAAAATCTCATGGGAAATGGAGACATGTTAGTTGTTTCTCCTTCTTCTTTTGGAGCAGTTCGCGCTCAAGGAGCTTATATTTGTGATGAAGACATTAATAAAGTCATAAAAGATCTATGTTCTCGATTCCCGACAAAATATGTCATTCCTTCATTTGATACTTATGAAGACTTTGTAGGAGATGATTCAGCAGACAGAGATCCGCTATATAACCAAGCAAAAACTCTTGTCTTACAGACAGGGAATGCTTCTACGACTTTCTTACAAAGAAAACTTAAGATTGGTTATGCTAGAGCAGCTAGTTTGATAGATCAACTTGAAGAGGCGAGAATCATTGGTCCTTCAGAAGGGGCAAAGCCTCGTCAAATCTTAATACAAATGCCTCCGCAAGAAGGATAAGTTTATGGAAGGTTTTTTCCCTTTAGCCTCAGGTTCGAAGGGGAACTGTACCTATTTGGGAACGGACTCCTGTAAAATTCTGATAGATTTAGGTATTAGCAAGCAGCTTGTAACTCATGAACTGCTATCTATGAATATCCATCCCGAAGATATCCAAGCTATTTTTATTTCTCATGAGCACTCCGATCATATTTCCGGCATTAAGAGTTTTATAAAAACATACAATACACCGGTTATCTGCAATCTCGAGACTGCACGCAGTCTATGTCAATTATTAGACGTTCACCCTACTTTTAAGATTTTTTCTACAGGAACAACATTTTCATTTCATGATTTAACAATTCAAACTTTCAATGTTCCTCACGATGCTATAGATCCAGTAGGATTCATTTTTCATTATCGTGATGAAAAGTTAGGTTTTTGTACTGATTTAGGTTGGGCAACTTCATGGATCGTTCACGAGCTTTATGATTGCGACTATTTGCTTATAGAAGCAAACCATGATCCCGAACTCGTCCGGCAATCAACGCGTCCCGATATTTATAAAAAACGTGTTCTCAGCAAACTAGGGCATATATCCAATCGTGAGTGTGGAGAATTATTACAAAAAATTCTTACCCCTAAAATTAAGAAAATCTATCTTGCTCATCTTTCCAGCGAATGCAACACTCCTGAATTGGCTTTATCCCAAGTATCTTCTGCTATAGAGAATATTACATCGATTCTTCCTGTAATTGCAGAAAGCCAAGGAATTTCTGATCCCATGTACTTTAGGTCTTTAGTAAACGTATGAAATTAGAATCCATTTCATCCGAAACTCTACATATTTCTTTAGATCATAACTGGGAAGAGAGCACTCCCTATAGTATGGAGAGGGCCTCACAATTACTTAATTTCAAATTTCTTCCTTTTCTTACTTTTGCAGATTGGAAAGTAGAAGAAAAAGTCCGAAAATTATGTGATAAGGCTAAGAAAAAACGTTTCATTTCTCCGTTAGCTAAGTGGCTTGGGGAACTTCATAAACAAGATCTAATCGCTCCTCCCATGCCTCCTGTAGCAGTATGCTGGATAAATTCATACGTTGGTTACGGAGTTTTTTCCCGAGAAAGAATCCCTGCCTGGACATATATTGGTGAATATACTGGAATACTTCGTCGCCGTCAGGCTATTTGGATGGATGAAAACGATTATTGTTTTCGTTATCCCCTATCTTTAGGTCTGTGTCGCTATTTCACTATCGATAGCGGTGGTCAAGGGAATTTTACTCGCTTTATTAATCATAGCGATAAGCCTAATGTGGAGGCTATAGGAGTTTTCCAGAACGGATTGTTTCATGTGATTATTAGAACAATTCAAGTAATTGAAGCGGGCGAGGAATTATGTTATCACTACGGCCCGCTATATTGGAAACACAGGAAAAAACGAGAAGAGTTCATTCCTGAAGAAGAGTAAATATTTAGCTCTTCTCGTACGTTCCCATTAGTTCAGCACTGTCTACAACGTGATTCTCCATCACTTCAAGAAGCTGATCTCTGGTTACATTTTCTTCTGCTGGCAAGATAGTATCTAAAGCATAACAGTAGAAAAAGTAGCGATGTTGTCTATCTGGCGGACATGGGCCTTCATAACAAGCTTTTCCTGAAGTATTCAATCCCTGAACAGCAAAAATAGTTGCGCCTTCTGCTAGTTCGGTTATGGTTGGAGAGAGGTTATACACCACCCAGTGAATCCAAAGACCATCGGCTCGTAGACTTCTAGGCACGTCGGGATCTTCAATGATCAATGCTATGCTTTTTGCTTCTGCAGGGACATCTTTAAATATTAGGGGTGGAGAAATGTTAACGCCTTGACATGTATACTTCTTCGGAATTGGTTTTCCGTAATCAAATGCTGGTGAGAGTAGTTGCATAATGCATCTCCGTTTAGATATCTAGATTTTGCAAAACATTGGATTTAGCATCTTCTTCCAGTCTAAGTAGGGCAACTTCCCGATTTGTAGATAATACATCCTTAAACAAAGCTACCAAAGCTATAGAATTTAGAATTACCATACCCGCAAACCCTGTGTCAGAAAGGCTCCAGATCAATCGCATGTCTACAATTCCTCCGAAAGGTATAACCGCAACAAACAGAATCTTCAACCAAGAGTTGGCTCGTTTCCCAGGTATCATATATTCTAAACTTTTTTCTGCGCAAGCAAACCAAGTCAAAGCTGTTGTATACCCAAATAAGGCCATCGCAAGAATAACAACAAGCCCTCCAAGGGATCCGAGACTTGATTTAAAGGCGTGTAGTACCATAAGGGTTCCTTCTTGTCCCGAAGCATAGGCACCAGACACAATAAGCACGAGAGTCGTAATCGAACAGACTACCATAACAATAACGGGCGGTAAGAGAGTAACCAAACCATCGATAACAGGATTTTTACTTTGAGAATCGGATTGTAAAATTGATACCATACCGCTACCACAATCAGTTGCCATGATGGCGCGGCTCATTCCCGTTGAGATCACTTGAGTTATTGTATAACCCCCCAAACCTGCAACAGTAGCTTTTATTCCAAATGCAGATGAAACAATAAGTTTTAATGCAGGAAGAATCATAGAACTATGTTGCGCAAGAATAACAAGACAAGAAATTGCGTAAAAACCGGCAATGAAAGGAATCACTCTAGCCGAGAATCTAAGAATACGTGTATTTCCTCCTATGAGCACAGGAAGGATTGTTAAGGCGAGAATAAACCCTATCAAAAACTTCAGGGAGACACTCTCAGCACAAAGGGGCACGATACAATTAATTTGTGCAAAATTTCCTGCTGAAAATGCTGTGATAATTGTGAATATACAAAAAAGACCGGCAAGGAACTTACTCCCCATACCATAGGCCAGGCACGCTGTTGGGCCTCCGATAAACTCTCCGGATTTCCCATGAAGCTTACGATATTTTATCCCTAAAAATGATCCCGAATATTGAACAATCGCTCCTAGAAGAGCAGCTATCCAAATCCAAACTAAGGCACCCGGACCTCCGCAAGCAATAGCGATAGCCATACCCGCGATATTTCCTGTACCAAAATTTCCAGCAAGAATTCCCGCTACAGCTTCATAACGAGATACCTTACCATCTTCAGTAGATGGACTCTCCTGTTTATTTTTTAACATGAGACTAAAGCCAAGCTTCAATCCCGTGAATTGTAAACCGCGAAGTTTCCATGTTAGTAACCCACCAAGAAGTAAAATCATGGGGAATACACAGAAGGAAATGCAAAAATTATTTAATTGTTCTAGAAAATGTAACATTGGACTCTCTCTTTATTGCTATTAGTGTTCTTAATGGAAGATCACAGCAAAATTAGCTCGTAGCTTCCTCTCCTTGTTTAGGGGAAAGGAAGCTACATTGTAGAGAGCTTAAGAAGGTTGAGATATCACGATATCTAAAAGCTCAGGCCACCTTTCCCCTTGCACAATGGAGGCAACGGTCCCGGAATCCAATCCTAAGGTGGAGGCAAAAGCAGCAATATCTTCCTCAGTGATAACACCCTGAGCAGCAGCTTGAGAAAATACTTCGCTTAATTCGGACATGAACATATTCCAAATCCAATCACGGCCTTGCATTTTCTTCATACCCTCAATCAATGAAGGATTTTCAGCTAATAGCTTTAATAGAGCTAAAGGGTGAAGTTCTCTGATGCGGTTTAAAGCGCTCTTAATCTCACTTTGAGACATAGCTAATGAAATAGAAGATTTTTCAGAAGCAGCGTCAACGACGAAAGAGATATCTCTTTTGTCTTGATCCGTTATCTGAGCTTCATATTTCTTAAAGTTAGCTTGCACTTTCTGTGTGTCCTTCTTAGATTGACTACGTCGAGCAAATAATCTTCGCGAACGACGTGAAGGCTTCTTTTCACTTTCCGTGAGTATAACAGATTCGTTATTTATGTCCTTCGTGTTTTTTGAGCGCTGCCTAGATCCATAAGGGTTCAAGCAGCAACTACTCAAACTCAAGAGTAATACCAAACCGCCAAAACTGTACTTATAGATATATTTTTTCATTGCTTTAGTTAAATTTAAAATTAAAAGTTATAATATTATATCACAAATACATTAAAAATAGAGTGTATTTGCGTTTTTATTTTTTAATATTAAGATTTTTAACATCATAACCATATCTCTCTGGTTTCCCTCGGGGAAATGATTCTTGAGTTTCTCGGGTTGATTTGTTATTGGCCATTTTGTTATCAACATGGGGCATTTAGTTAATCCTCTTTATTAAGGGAAATTAACAAAACAATTGGATGCCAGAGGATCTTATGTTAAAAATCCTTACAATTCGAAGCTGCGCTTGTTTAGTAGCTTGTCTTTTAAGTTTTCCTTACATTTCTTATGGAGCTCCGACTTCGTCGGCGATGCTTCCCATGAACACACATTCTGGCAAAGGGAAAATAGGGTCTGATTCCTGGATCGAATATAAACTACGTCAATATCCAGAACTACTTTGGTTAACAGAGCCATCGACTGCAGCAAGCATTACTTCAACATCTAAAACAGCTTATTCTTTATCCCTATTTGATAAAAAAATCCCTGCTTTTGATGTGGCTATACGTAGTTTGATATATCTCCATTTATTGATACAAGGCTCACGCCAATCTTACGCTCAGCTCTGTCAACTACAGCCATCAGAAGATAGCATCACGTTTAAGCAATTCCAAACTACCCATAGGCAGTTGATTTATTTCTTAAACTCTCCTAAACATTTTGATAACACTCTAAAAATCCTAGAAACAGCCATTGTTTTGAAACATATGGGGTGCTCTGCAAAAGCTGCTGCAAACTTTAAACCTTACTTCACAGAGTCTCGGGCTGACGCTTTTTATGCAAAAGCTTTACATGTGTTAAAGGCTTTTCCGGAATTAAGCCCCTCATACTCTCGACTATCCCCTGAGCAAAAAGAGGTATTCGTCGCTTTACGCCGTTTAGCTGATTACGATTCGCTCTTCAATCTTACAACAATGCCGAGCGCTCAACTGTTATCTATTGGCAGAGCCAAACGTCCTTTAGTGGTTCTAGATTTATATCTCTACTCTCTGGATATCTGCGGAGAAAATAATTGTTCTCAAGAATTTTACTATAATTTTGCTCCTTTATTATCCATGTTGCAGCAACATGCTACTGTAGAAGAAGCCTTTTCTCGTTACTTTACCTACAGAGCAAATCGCCTAGGATTTGAAGGATCTTGTCGCAGCGATATGGCTTTGGTGCGCTTGGCAACCCTTATGGAGCTTTCTCCTGCAGAAGCCAATGCTCTTACTTGGAGTTTTAAAAATCTCCCCATTGATGAATCAGAAAGTTTAGTAAATAGTTTCTATACAGCGCAAGGGGAGCATGTTCCTTTAGAAATCCGAGGTCTTCCTAATCTCATTACTGGTTTGCTGCAGGCAAATCATGGAACAGCAACAGCAAGCCCCGAAAGCCGTTTACGTCAAGTTTACTCTACAGCATTATCTTTAGTGGTAAAAAGTTTGCGTGTGCATAAGGACATGCTAAAAAAGCAATTGCTTGACCAAACAACTGTTTTAGATTTTTCAGAAACTACAGTTTCTTGTGGAGGCTTAGATATCTTTTCTGAAAATATTGCTGTGCGAGTGCACTTAAATGGTTCTGTTAGCGTTACACTTTAAAGTGCAACGCTACATTATTATAACTTTTTGAAAAGATCAGCCATTTCTAAAGCTGTCTTCATCCCAGAAATCCCTAAATTGCACCCTTTAATTCCTGCACGTTGCCATGCAGAATCTATACAAGGTGCTGTGATCACTGAAAAGGTAATTGGGAGATTAAACTCTATAGATAATTCGCTAATCCTTGCTGAAACCTGATCTGCTATATGATCGTAATGTGTGGTTTCACCCTTAATAAGAACACCGCAGGCTACTATAGCGTCATACTCGACACCTGAAGTAAGAAGTTTCTTCAGTGTACAAGGGATCTCAAACGATCCGGGGACACGTACTACAGTCAACTTATCTTCTGTTCCCCCTAGATCCAGAAAAGTCTGTTGTGCTCCTGAAACCAAAGCGTCGGCTATGGGTCCGTTAAAACATGCACCAACGATAGCAACGCGCATGCCTTTTGCCGATGCTACCCCTTTAAATGTTGTCATATGATCCTAGATTATCTTGTGTTTACTTCCTCAATATAAGGAAAGTCTATCCAATGCCCCATACGCTCTTTTTTTGTGCGTAGGTAATATTCGTTTTCTTCGGAGACATTGATTGGGAGAGCGATTCTATCAACAATCTCTAACCCAAAACCCTGAAGCCCGAAATATTTGTGGGGATTATGGGTAATCAATTTGATCTTTGTCAATCCTAGATCAACTAAAATTTGAGCTCCTATTCCATATTCTCTAGAATCCACGGGGAAGCCAATTTCTAAATTCGCATCAACAGTATCGTAACCACGATCTTGTAGGGCATAAGCACGAACCTTATGACCTAAGCCAATACCACGTCCTTCCTGTCCACGTAGATAAACAACAACACCCTCCCCCTCCAATCCAATATATTCCATAGCCGAGCGTAACTGATATCCACAGTCACAACGCATAGATCCCATAATATCCCCGGTAAGACATTCGGAATGCACACGGACAAGAACATTCTCTTTTCCTTTTACATCACCTTTTACCAAAGCAATATGTTGGATACCGTCAAGAAGAGACTCATAAACATGAATATTGAAATCCCCATACTCTGTAGGGAGACGAGCTGACGAAACAGGAATCACTAACCTTTCGGATAACATCCGGTAGGCTATCAAATCAGAGATGGAGATTACCGAAAGTTTGTGTTGTTTAGCAAATTCTATAATTTGGGGAAGACGCATCATAGTATGGTCTTCGTTAACAAGTTCTGAAAGAACCCCACAAAGCTGCATATTCGCTAAACGCATAAGGTCTAAAGCAGCTTCTGTATGTCCAGCACGTTTTAATACGCCTCCTGGAGTGCCTACTAGGGGGAAAAAATGACCTGGACGAACAAAATCTTCGGGACGACTATTAGGATTGGATAATAATTCTACAACCTTTGTTCTATCTGCTGCAGAAACTCCGGTTGTTATTCCTTTAGCAGCATCTACTGAAACTGTGAATGCTGTATGATAACGACAACGATTGTCTTCAACCATAGGAGGAAAATCTAGGTCTTTTATTCTCTCAGGTTCTAAAGAAGCGCAAATAATTCCTGTCGTATATTTAAGAAGGAAAGTCATCTTCTCTACGGTCATCTTCTCACCGGCAATGATAAGATCACCCTCATCTTCTCTCGAAGCTTCATCAACAACAATAACAAATTTCCCCTCAGAGATATCTGAGATTGCCTTTTCTATTGGGACAAAACATGATGCACGTGCATCCTCATCGGATTTTATCACTAGGGTTCCTCCCAATTACTGACCTCTATCCTCTAGGAATGCTAATAGAAATCCCCTATTCACTTCAATCTCTTCCCCTATTTCCTCTATCCAACAATTTCCCAACACGTTTTTAAAGAATTTCCTAAAATCTTAGAAAATTTAGGAAGAATTTTTTGAGCAGAGTCTAAACGATACCCTAAATCTCCAAAAAGGGGCTTTCTTTGATCTCCAAAAATTTTTGGTCCCAGATAAACAATTAGAGCATTTGCTAAATGTTCTTTCAAAAATGCAGTGTGTAAAATAGATCCACCTTCAATAAGAACCTGCAAAATATGTTTAGTAGATAAATACGAGATTAATTCATGTAAATTTACTCTAGAATTTCTAGGTTCGGTAACTAAAACCTCTACATCAAGTTTTTCAATATTTTTAATATGATCTTTTGGACATTGCGTCGTGGTTACGTAGAGGGATTTTCCAGGACTATGAAAAATTTTTGCCTGCGCAGTTACAGCACCCAAACTATCAACGACAACACGCAAGGGTTGATGAGAGTAGAGTTCTCCAGAAGGTTTCCTTGCAGTTAACAGAGGATTATCTTGTAAAACAGTTTTAGAGCCCACAACAATAGCTTGCGAACTAGCGCGTAATTTACCTACATCAATGCGAGCTTCTGAGCAGGTGATCCATTGAGATTCTCCATCACTATCAGCAGTCTGACCATCCAAAGTGGCAGCGCTTTTAAGCACAACCCAGGGTTTACCCGAGGTGCGTTGATAAATATAAGATTTTAAAGACGCCTCGGCTTCTTCTCTACCTAAGCCTTCAAAAACACGTATCCCAGCTTGTCTTAAAGCAAAAATTCCCTTACCAGCAACCCGGTTATCAGGATCTAACAAAGCAACATAAACAGTAGAAACTTTGTTTTTAATTAACAAATTCACGCAAGGAGGCGTGCTTCCATAATGACAACAGGGCTCTAAAGTTACATAAACATCACTACCCTCTACAGATGCGGATGTAGAGTTTATCGCATTTTCTTCTGCATGTGGCAGACCTTTTTTCTGATGATATCCCTCTCCTATAATCTGCCCATTTTTTACAATCACACAACCCACCCAAGGATTGGGTGGAGCAGAAAATCTTCCCTTTTCTCCTAATTCTATAGCTCGACGCATAAAAAATAGTTGTTGCTCAGAGAAATCTTCCATATACTTTGCCTTTGTGAGAAAAGGTAATTAAAGAGTTATAAGGATGTTGGATATAAAATTAATACGCAAGGCACCTGAAGAATGCGAAACTCGTCTTCGTAGGAAAGATCCTAATATTTCTCTTCTTCCCATTCTTGATTTAGACAAAGAAGTCCGCCAATTAAAAACAGATTCAGAATCTATACAATCACAGAGAAAACTGCTCTCTACACAAATCCATAAAGCTAAAGCTCAAGGCGAAGATGTATCTAATATGATTGGTGAAGTTGAAAGACTCTCTCAAGATTTGGAGAAATTAGAAGCTTTACTTGAAGAAAAGAATGCGGATTTACAAGACCTTCTCGTACGCCTTCCTAATTATCCCGAAGAAGATGTTCCCGTATGTCCTGATAAATCGGGGAATAAAGTAATTAAAAGTGTTGGCTCTTTGCCAACATTTTCTTTCACTCCCAAACATCACGTAGAGTTAAATCAAAAATTACAAATTTTAGATTTTAAACTTCCTGCAAAAACTTCGGGATCCGGATGGCCTGCTTATAAAAATCAGGGTGTTCTCTTAGAGTGGGCGCTGCTTACTTATTTATTAAATAAGCAACGGGAGCACGGATTTCAATTATGGCTACCCCCCCTCCTTGTAAAACGCGAAATTCTATTCGGCTCGGGACAAATTCCTAAATTTGATGGTCAATACTATCGTGTAGAAGACGGTGAGCAATCTCTTTATCTGATTCCTACTGCTGAGGTCGTTCTCAACGGATTCCATTCTCAAGAAATTTTTAACGAGAAGGATCTACCTATATATTACGCAGCATGTACGCCCTGTTTCCGTAGAGAAGCAGGAGCTGCAGGTGCTAATGAACGGGGGCTTGTTCGTGTACACCAGTTCAATAAAGTGGAGATGTTTGCTTTTACTACTCCAGAACAAGCTGATCAGGCTTATGAAAAAATGCTGGCTGTCGTGGAAGATATTCTCACAGAATTAAAACTTCCCTACCGTTTATCTTTACTCTCGACAGGAGATATGTCCTTCACAGCATCAAAAACTATAGATGCTGAAGTTTGGCTGCCGGGACAACAATCTTACTATGAAGTCTCTTCTATTTCGCAATGTACAGATTTCCAATCACGTCGTTCAGAAACTCGTTATAAAGATAATCAAGGGAAAATGCATTTTATTCATACCCTTAATGGTTCAGGTTTAGCAACACCGCGTTTATTCGTTGCAATTTTAGAAAATAATCAGCAAGAAGATGGCTCTGTAATTATTCCCGAGGTTCTACGCCCTTACTTAGGGAATCAAGAAGTATTGTTACCTCAAAAATAGGATCTGTATTGCAAATATGAAAAAATCTAAGGCATTATAAACTATACACTGCACGGATAAGATTGATGAAGACCGATTATGACCATTTCAAAAACGCAACCCCTGAAGAACATCTCAAGACTGTTAGAGATCAACATGGAGTTTGTATTGGCGAACCACATACAACAATAAAAGGCTTTTTCTATCATCTAGCAAGCGATGCCTTATCCACGGGTATCTTTCTATTTTTCATCAGAACTCTCGCCTTTCTTCTTCCTATTTCTCAAGGAGCACAAACAGAGGTTCTATTCTCACTAGGATTAGGATGGATTTTTTATCGAGGCTGCTTAAAAGCAAAAAAAGCCTGGTCTTACATGGAGCTTTCTCATCGTTTTATGCTTCAGGAAAAAGAAGAAATAGAGAAACATCCCGAACAAGAACGTTTAGAGCTCAATGTTATCTTTAAAAATCAAGGATTCAAATCTCCTCTTCTTGAAGAAATGGTAGATTATGTCAGTTCTGATTCTACTCTCCTTCTTGATACTATGATCCGCGAAGAACTTCATATTTCCATGGAGAACTTCCCTCATCCTTTAAAACAAGGAGGGACACGTATACTCGGAGGACTTATCGGTCTAATTCTTTTCTTACCACTAGTTCTCTGTTCTAGTTATACAGTAGCAGGTGTATTATCCGGAGTACTTATCACTATACTCTCTGCCACCAAAGCAAAAATATTAGGAAATGATGTGATCACAGAGGTTGTGTGGGTTTTAGGTATTTTTATTACCTCCATAAGCATCGTTTGCACTTGTGTAAAATTTTTATAGGGCCCAGGTATCGTAGTGTTTTCACGGTTATTCTCCACTCCATTTTCACCAGAAATATTAAACAATTTTTTTGAATCAGGTATGACAGAAGATAACAGTCCGATGTTATCTCAAAAGAATCGGTTATTGAGTCGTAACCTTTCTTTAAAGTCCGCATGTATTTCTTTAGGGACTTATCTGTGTGCGTTAGCTTTTTATTGGTTTCGCATTGTGGATATTTCTAATTTATTTGTTGTTTTCACATTTTTTCTTGCTGGAACCCCAGCCTTGATAAAGTCTTTAGACGATATCCGCAATAAGACTGTGAATATTGATATTTTAATGACCTCAGCAGCCTTTGGCTCTATTTTCATTGGTGGAGCCTTAGAGGGATCTTTACTTCTTGTTTTATTTGCCATTTCTGAAGCCCTTGGACAAATGGTATCAGGGAAAGCAAAAAGCACACTAGCTTCTTTAAAACATTTAGCGCCGACTATCGCCTGGATAGTTGGTGAGGATGGGAACCTAGAGAAAACGCCAGTAAGTCAAGTTCAAGTTGGTGATATTATCCGAGTAAAAAGTGGAGAAATTGTCCCTTTAGATGGAGAAATTATTCACGGTTCTTCTTCTATTAATCTTATGCATCTTACTGGAGAAAAAATTCCCAAGTCTTGTCAGACAGGTTCCATAGTTCCTGCAGGGGCACATAATCTTGAAGGGAGTTTTGATCTGAAGGTTTTAAAAACAGGTGCTGACTCAACAATTGCTCATATTATCAACCTAGTTATTCAAGCACAGAAATCTAAACCGCGTTTACAACAACGCTTGGACAAATATTCTTCAGCCTATGCATTAACAATCTTTGGTATTTCGATATCTATAGCTGTTTTGGTTCCTCTATTCACCTCTATTCCTTTCTTAGGACCTAATAGTGCTTTTTATCGTGCATTAGCTTTTCTCATTGCGGCATCTCCCTGTGCATTGATCATTGCTATTCCCATTGCTTATCTAAGTGCAGTAAATGCCTGTGCAAAACATGGAGTTCTTCTTAAAGGTGGTGTGGTCTTAGATCGCTTAGCTTCTTGTAATTCTATTGTTATGGATAAAACAGGAACGCTAACCACTGGAGAGCTTACCTGTATTGGTTGTGATAATTTTGGAGAAAAAAATCCTGATTTCTTCCCTTCTATTTTAGCTTTAGAACAATCTTCTATGCACCCTATTGCACAAGCAATTGTTGCCTATCTTATAAAGAATAATGTTTCCTCTCTTCCTGCTGAGGAATACTGTATGATTCCAGGAAAAGGAGTTCGAGGTATTTTCCAAGGTCAAGAGGCATTTGTAGGAAGAGTCGATACAGCCTTACAAAAAGTCCCTCAAGAGTACGTTCAAGAACTAGAAGAGCGTGTCCACACTGCCAGACAACGCGGAGAAATATGTTCACTAGCTTATTTACAAGGAAGCTGCGCATTATTTTATTTTAAAGATACTCCCCGTACGGATGCTGGAAAAATTGTGAAAGAGCTTAAAGATGAAGGTTATCCTATTAGCATGCTCACGGGAGACCATCAAATTAGTGCAGAAAATACTGCAAAACTCTTAGGAATTTCTGAAGTTTTCTCTGATTTATCTCCAGATGATAAATTAGAAAAAGTACGTGAACTTGCCAAGAAACGTCATATCCTTATGGTTGGTGATGGTATTAATGACGCTCCCGCTCTTGCACAAGCAACGGTTGGTGTCGCTATGGGAGAAGCAGGAAGCGCCACAGCGATAGAAGCTGCGGATATTGTTCTTCTCCATGATGCGATTTCCCTGCTACCATGGATCATAAGAAAGGCAAAGAAGACCCGAAAAATTGTGACACAAAACCTAGGGCTAGCCTTAGCAATTATCCTTCTTGTTTCATGGCCCGCCTCACTAGGAATTATTCCTTTATGGCTAGCTGTGATTCTCCATGAAGGTAGTACAATTGTGGTTGGGCTTAATGCTCTACGATTACTAAAGTAATCTCTTAGTATTTTGAGAATCTACGACTATAGATACTTTGTAGAATTCCTAAAGATGCCATTGTAGAAATCACCGAAGAGCCTCCGTAAGAGACCAAGACTAAAGGCACTCCAGTAATGGGCATCAATCCACACATCATGCTGATATTAATTAACACGTGCATAGAAATATGCACGGTAATTCCTGCAGCTAATAATCTACCAAAATCGTCAACAGCTACAGCTACGGTTCGGCAGCCAAAACAAATGAGACAGTAAAACATCCACAGGGCAAAAAATAAGCCAATCAGACCGAATTCTTCTCCTAAAGCAGAAAATACCGAGTCTGTATAACCGTAAGGCAGCCATCCCCTACCAGCAAATTCTCCAGACTTCCATCCACGACCTTTAACACCACCTAAGCCAATAGAAATTAAAGATGCGCGTTGATGATGATTTGAAGGACTCAATCTTTCGTATTGGTATTCCTTAATCACCTTTAACGCATAAGGTTTAACCTTCTCGTGAGAAATTATCCCTGAGAAAATCAACAAAGAGCAGAGCATCCCTAAACCCGCAATCGTTGCACAGATTTTCACAAATAAAGGATGGATGTTCCCTAAATAAAAAATCGCCAAAGCAACGGGACATAGCACCAAGGCGGTCCCTAAATCTGGCTCTTTAAAAATAAGCAAAAAGGGGATACCGACAATAATACAAGCAAGTAAAGCTGTAATCTTCGAAGAAATTACTGATTTGCGCACATCCAACGTATAGCTAAGCATGATTACAACGATAAGCTTGGCATATTCAGAAGGTTGAACACTCAAACCAATAAAAGGGATTTTATACCATCTATGAACATTTTGCACTGTGGGGACAAAAAACAAACCCACAAGACTCAAAAGCATAAGAATATAGAGAATCCATGCCCAACTTCTTAATCTATGGTAATCGAGATACATACATAAAGAGAACGCCAGCCATCCTAAAGCAAAATGACGAATTTGCATGATGCTTTTATTCGTCAGTAATCCTTTGGATGAGGTGACTAGGATCGTAGAGGGATCCATAGAAGAAATAACAACTACGCTAATCATCATTAATAAAATAATGACAATAAACACCCAAGAATTGACATAGCTGAAATATCTAGCGTTTCTCATAATGCTCTTTATAGCTTAAGAGTGGGATACTTCCAATGAAAGTTATTTATTATGAAATAGCAGAAACTCCTTCCACAAATGAAACAGCAAAACAGCTTATGCATCTATGGAACCCCTACGCTCTTACCGTTATTTCCACTCAAAAGCAAACAGCAGGGAAAGGGAAATTTAATAAAACTTGGCTTTCTTCTAATAAAGATCTTACCGTATCGCTATGCTTTTTCATTACCGAATTAGACATCGATGTTAGCCAATTATTCCGTTTAGGAACAGAAGCAGTTCTCACTCTCATCCAAGATCTAGGCATTCGTAATGGAACTATAAAATGGCCTAATGATGTCTTAGTAGATGGAGAAAAACTCTGCGGGATCCTTAGTGAAACTATTCCTGTGCAAGGCTACTTAGGAATCATTTTAGGCATAGGGATAAATGGGAATACGAAAAAAGAAGAACTTACTTCTATAGATCAACCAGCAACATCCCTTTCAATACTCCTAAATCATCCTGTAGATCTTGAAGAAGTTCGTGAGAAGCTTATTGAACATGTAAAAAAAAGCATCTTGCAAAGATTCTCAAAAATCTTAGCGAGCAAAATAGATCATAGGTAGCTCAAGAAAACGAAATAGCCTAGAAGCTAGCCACAATGATGGACTTGATCTTTGCTTTAAATATTTCTCAACGGCCTGCTCGTAAGCAGCGGTCTCAAACGCAAATAAATTATCTCGAGCCCAAAAATCTTCTAAAGAGCAAACAACATCCTCTCGTTCATGATGCTCCGCTATAGAATCTAAAATCTCTTGGAAAAGTTCAGGAAGAGTTTCTTCCATTTCCTGAAATGCAAAAAGAATATCGTAACCATGTTTTAAAAACTCTCGCCAAGACATCTTATGATGCTGCTTTAAAAACTCTGTTTCCTGAGATAACCGTGGTGAGGCAAAATCCCTTGAGAGGGCAAGTAGCGCTTGACGTTTTGCTATTGCATGAGAGAGTAAACATCTCCAAGAAAGCATAATATTCTTTATGAGATAATATAGCTGACAATATGCCCCAAGAAAAGCACCAAATAATACGCTAAAAACAACTACAAAGACTAATCCTGCCATAGGTTGCATATCGCTCACCGATGATAAAAAAGCAACAGAGCGCTACATATATGTAAGAATCTCAGCATCGGTAAGCTCACGATATTCCCCATAGCGAAGACCACCAAGAACAAAACTGCCTATACGAATACGTGTTAGCTCTAGAATCGGTAAACCTGCAGCTTCTGCAAACAAACGGATTTCATGTTTTTTCCCTTCGTTTACAATAATTTTAATCGTACCCCGACGAATCTTCTCAACAGAAACAGGACGGATTCTCTTACCATCAATCATGGTTCCTTCCATAAGATCTTCAAGATTTTTCGCAGTAATTTCGCGATTTACCTTAAGCAAATATTCTTTGGTAATTCCAAAAGAAGGATGGATAATCTTATTAGAAAATTCTCCATCATTCGTGACTAAAATCAATCCAGAAGTTTCCTTATCTAACCTTCCAACAGTAAATACCCGGTAGGGAAGATGGGAAAACAAATCAATAACCAACTTATCTCCTGGGAATTTTTTCTCCGAAGAACATAAGTATCCTAAAGGTTTATGCACCATGAAATATACTTTCTTAGTCATGCCTACACGCTGACCGTCTACCTTTACGGTATCCGTTGCTTCGTCTACCGTCACAAAAGGACCGGGAGCCACACGACCGTTTACAGTTACATGCCCTGAAAAAATAATCTCATCACACTTCCTGCGCGATGCAATACCGGAAGAAGCTAAAAACTTATTGAGACGAACCTTTGCCATAATATTCTCCATTCGAGACATATATTGTGCCCAAGAATAACAATAGAGGTCCACTGTTCTTTGTTATAAAAAAATATTGTCGCGAAAAAGATCTTTCTTCTAGACAAAAGTTTTTTTGTTCCTATGCTAGTTTTCTTAATCCACCACTCAGGAAGTCATGGCTTTTCTTATCTTATTACGACACGGAAAATCCGTCTGGAATGAAAAAAATCTTTTTACAGGATGGGTAGATATCCCTCTGAGTCAAAAAGGAATTGATGAAGCTATTCTTGCGGGTCAGGTAATAAAAGACCTCCCGATAGACTGCATCTTTACCTCTTCTCTTGTCAGAAGTTTAATGACGGCATTACTTGCAATGACACATCACAACTCTAAAAAAATTCCTTATATTGTTCATGATGATGAGCAACAGAAACAGATGAGCAGGATCTATAGTGATGAAGAAAAGAATATGATCCCTCTTTATCGTTCTAGCGCATTAAATGAAAGAATGTATGGGGAACTTCAAGGGAAAAATAAAAAAGAAACCGCTGAGAAATTTGGTGAAGAACAGGTCAAATTATGGAGACGAAGTTATAAAACAGCACCTCCTAGCGGAGAAAGTCTCTATGATACCGGACAACGTACCGTCCCCTATTTTGAAGAAACGATCTTCCCTTTATTAAAGAATTCAAAAAATGTATTTATATCTGCTCATGGAAATTCCTTACGTTCACTTATTATGGATATAGAAAAATTAAGTGAAGAAGAGGTACTCTCTTTAGAGTTACCTACAGGAAAACCCATAGTGTATTTATGGACCGGCCACACGTTCGAACGACATCCAGAACCATTTGGTTAAATAACCAACAAGCAATTCCTCCTTCAGTTTCAGTACGAGAGAGTTTGGAGACTTATTCCGATCCCTTCTCTTTAACACCTTCGTCAGCAATGAAATTGCTTAATGAAACTGAAGAAGTTGCTCGTAAGCTTGTCGGTTGTTCTGAAGAAACCCATACATTTCATTTTCTTCCTCATTTTCCTCATGCTGCAGCGATTATCGTAGCTGCTTTATTGGAAAATCTTACCTTTTTCCAAGGGAGGAACCATCTTTTAGTCTCTTCTCATGAGCAGCAATATAACATTGATGCTATTTGCCGCCGGCAAGGACTAGGGACTACCTATGATTGGGTAACCATAAACTCTTCAGGAAGACTTTCTCCAGAACAACTTACAGAGGCGCTAACACCACGCACTCTACTCTTTTCGCTATCTGCTGCTAATGGCATGACAGGGTTCATTGAACCTATAGAATCTCTACAACCCTTATGCAAAGATCGTGGTGTTGTTCTACATTTGGATCTTTGTGATATTTTAGGACGTGCGGCACTCACTCCAGAAATGCTCGACGCTGATATTCTTACATTTTCTTCGTTAGCTTTGGGAGGAATTGGTAATATCGGAGGCATGTTTATTAAAAAATCCCTCAGCAAATTTTTTAATTTATGGCTCCCTACAAATTCTCCAGGAACCTTATGTTTAGGTTCCGTAGCGGCAATGAAGACAGCATGCCAGGAACGCCTTTCTTCTTTTTCTTCATTAATCTTATCTTCAATAAATTTAAGAAATAAACTTACTAAAGAGCTTCAAGCAGCCTGCTCTGACGTGCAGTTTCTTTTCCCAGAACTAGAAAATAAACTTCCTAATGTGATGATTGCCACTATAGGAGATATTCCTGCTGAAAGTTTAGCCTTCTTCCTACATCAACAAGGCATCTATCCAGGACTTGGCTACGAGCGTTTCCAACCCCTATCTCAAATACTACAAAATTGTGGGGTATCGCCTTTTCTCTGTCACAGCGCTCTACATTTTTCTTTCACAGAGAGAACAAAAGATGAACAATTTACAACTTTAGGACGTGTTATCCAAGAGGGTAGCGCTCATCTTCAATCTGCAATTGCGAGCTCAGTATGACAATTCCATTTCAACCTGTAGCCTCTTGGGCAAATGTATCTCCAAAAGTTATGAAGAAATTTCATAAATTTTATTGCGGCGGGACATTTTCAGCAGAAGATGCCGAAACAAAAGGAGCTAATCTAATTATCGGCAGTCAAGGCCATAGGCTTATGGGCAATTATGTGATATTCTATTGGCTGATAGATAAGATAAATGGAAAAATTATCGACGCGAAATTCCAATATTTTGGACACCCTTTCCTACTTGTGCTTGCAGAAACAACATGTAACCTAGTTATTGGCAAAACTTATGCTCAAGCTTATAACTTAACCGTTAATAATATCGATACTGAGCTACGTTCCCATCCTAATAAACCCGCTCTTCCAGAGAATAGTTCAGCTCTATACCATTGTATCATCGATGCTTTAGACATCGCTGCTGAACAATGTATGGAAATCCCCCTTGAAGACGGTTCCCTACCCTTAAAAGAATCCTTTTTACCTTCAGAGATTGAAGATGCTAATCCCTACACTAAAGAAGCTTGGGAAAGTCTATCAATAGAATCACAACTACATGCCCTACGAACAATTACTGAGGATAAAATATCCCCTTATGTAGCTCTCGATGGCGGCAGCGTGCTCATTGAAAAGCTTGAAGGACATATTGTCACCATTGCCTATGCAGGAAATTGTTCTGGATGTTTTTCTGCTATAGGATCTACATTGAATTCTATAGGCCAACTCTTACGCGCCTATGTTTATTCTGAATTGCAAATTAAAGTAAATGAGGCATCCTTAGATTTTTCTATGTCTCAACACTCTGACGAAACTAATTAACTTTTATAGTTCGTGAATTGTCAATAATTCATATCTTTTGATAAAGAATGATGAAATGTTAATAACTCTATAATTATTTCATTATTTTTTCTTGAGGATTGTTGTGTTTTTTCAATTCCTAAAAAAGAAAGCTGCTTCGTTAGGCATCTCGCCTTTAGGCCTTTTAGTTGTTTCTACAGCTTTAGGGAGTGCCATCTTTTTTGGAAAAAACACTTCCAAATCTTCTGATTTTTCTCAGCCATCTGAAAAAAAAACTACAGGTTGGTTTAAGCTTAGCCAAGTAGGAAATCCGAAATTATTAGAGTCCCTAGCAAAAAAAGAACAGATAGAAAGAGATCTTACAATGTTTCAATCAGTAGCCAATGCTACTGTGGCTCTATCTTTGCCTACGGAAGATGATCCTGATATTGTTCCACAAGTTTCAGTTATTCTTTCGTCTCATAAAAACGAAGTATTCTCATTATCTTTATTACTTTCTATCATGGACTATCTATCCAGTAGCATTCCTGGATTAAATAAAGAACACATTACCCTATCGGATAACTTAGGGAATATCTACTCTCCAGGAGAGTTTTCCACCAACTCTCTATTACTATCTGCATGCGAAGGTTACTTAGGAAAAATTTTTCCTAAGGAACATTTTGCTCTCGCCTATCTGACAACAAAAAATGCTCCTACTGTACAGCTAACAATTAATGAAAAGTACTTAGGAAAATTCCCAAAAGAAAAAAGAGAAGCTTTTCTAGTTCATGCCGAAAATTCTCTAAAGAAAATCTGTGGAAACAATCATCCTATTGTTATTGAGAAATTTCCTTTTTCACAAACAATACAGAAAGATCGCCTCTCTTATAAATTGCTCGTTGGCGGGACCATTCTACTTTCTAGTTTAGGAATTATTGCTTTAGCAAGCTTTTACCTTGCTTTCTATGCTTATGAGCGCATGCCTTCGGAATCAAAAAAAATAAAACAGGGCATAAATATTACAAAGCTGGTAGAGATACTACAAAAAGAATCTCCCGAAAAAATTAGGTTGATTCTCTCGTATTTGGATCCTAAAAAAGCCGATGAGATCTTCAAACATTTACCTGAAGATGTAAAACACCAAGTACTGAAATTATAAACATTAAGAATTAGGTATGTCTTGTGACACTGTCTCAATCCCCTGGTTCGCTTTCAGATACTGAAGATTCCCCAGAAAGAAATAAAGACTGGGATGAAGGATTCTCCCAAGGCTTTTCAGAAGGAGAAATCTCAGGATATGATAAAGCCTTTCAAGAACTTCTATCTCTAATTCAGATATTTCGGAAATTATCGATTCGTATGCTTTCTGAAATAGAGAAGGTCCCTCAACAATTGAAACCTGATCTTGTAGAACTTGCTGTCTTAACCTGCGAAAAATTCCTCTATAAGAAATTAGACAATGTTGAAGAGCTCGCTCTCTTAATTTCCTCTGCCCTACAACAACATACATCTTTACGATCTTTATCTCCCTTAAAGATCTTCCTTCATCCTGAAGATCATAAGAAACTTAATGATTGGATAGCGACGCATGAAGTCCCCATGATTAAACATGCGGAGTTTCTCCCTGACACATCTTGCAAAAAATCCAGCTATAAAATGGAGGTTCCCTCAGGAATCCTAAGACAGGAAATTGGAGAAGAACTAGATCATTTGCTTTCTGTTTTAACTGCATGACACATCTAAATTACGAAAAATCTCAACTTCAATATTGGCAGCCCTACCGCACGTGTGGACTTCTCTCTAGAGTTTCAGGGAATCTCTTAGAAGTTCAAGGACTATCGGCATGTCTCGGTGAACTTTGTCGTATCTGCACGCCAAAATATCCCGATCTCCTTGCCGAAGTTATCGGCTTCCACAACCAAACAACATTATTAATGTCGTTATCCCCTATGCACTATGTTGCTTTAGGTTCTGAAGTTCTTCCTCTACGTCGTCCGCCATCACTACATCTTTCTGACCATCTTCTTGGTCGTGTCATTGATGGTTTTGGAAATCCTCTAGATAATAAAGAAAACCTGCCAAAAACACATATAAAACCCTTGATTGCTCCTCCTCCATCTCCAATGTCGCGACAACCTATTCAAGAGATTTTTCCTACGGGCATTAAAGCTATCGATGCTTTTTTAACCCTAGGGAAAGGACAACGTATTGGGGTATTTTCAGAACCAGGTAGTGGAAAATCTTCACTATTATCTGCAATAGCTTCGGGATCAAAATCTACAATCAATGTCATTGCTCTTATCGGAGAAAGGGGCCGAGAAGTACGTGAATATATAGAACAACACTCTTCAGGATTGAAACAACACCGCACGATTATTATTGCTTCTCCTGCTCATGAAACAGCACCAACAAAGGTGATTTCAGGACGTGCTGCTATGACAATAGCAGAATATTTCCGAGATCAAGGTCATGATGTGTTATTCATTATGGATTCTCTATCACGATGGATAGCCGCACTTCAAGAAGTTGCCCTAGCAACCGGTGAAACCCTAGCTGCCCACCAATACGCCGCTTCTGTTTTTCATCACGTATCAGAATTTACAGAACGCGCAGGGAATAATGATCGAGGTTCTATAACTGCCTTATACGCTATCTTACATTATCCTAATCATCCGGACATCTTTACAGACTACCTAAAATCCCTCTTAGATGGACATTTCTTCCTTACCAACCAAGGAAAAGCTCTAGCTTCACCTCCTATCGATATTCTTCTCAGTCTCTCGAGATCAGCAAAAAAACTTGCCCTTCCTCATCATTATGCCGCTGCCGAAAAGCTCCGTGCCTTATTAAAAACATACCAAGAGGCTTTGGATATTATTCAATTAGGAGCCTACACTCCAGGACAAGATAAAGATCTCGATGATGCCGTAAAAATCCTTCCCAGCATAAAAAGTTTCCTTTCCCAGCCATTATCAAGTTATTGTCAGCTAGAAAACACCTTGAAAGAGTTGGAGGCATTGGTAAATCTTGAATAAAAAATTAACGAGCCTTTCCACTCTATCGAAAATAAAAATTTATCATTCTTTATTAAAAGTACGACACTTTAAAAGTAGAAAGTATTATCTATCTCAAGAGCTCGTAAGTATAAAAGAACAGATGACGGTGATCTCTAAAATCAGGAAGGAGAGGTTTTTATACCGCAACAATATAGAACATTACAATTCGCTTTTAGAACACTTGCAAACATTACAAGTATCTATTTATAAACAACACAATATCTCCTGTAAGCGTCTACAAGAGCATCAAAATAAACTACTAGAATTAATTAACCGTAGAAAAATCATCGAAAAGATCAAGAATAATAAGTATTCTAACATCAAGAGATAGGAACGCAAGGCTAACTGTAATGACCGACTCTGTAACCTTTCCGTCTGTCGTGGAAATGTCTTCACTAACAGAAAAACTTAAATCTATTAATCAAGAGCATTTATTAGATTCATGGTCGTCCCTTTCTCAAAAACAACAACAACGCCTCTACCATCAAATTTCTTCCATAGATGTTGAGCTCTTCCATAAACAACGTCAGCTCATTACTTCTCCAAGATCCATCTTAAAAGATTTTCATCCTTTAACTTCTTTCGCTTCTTCTGGAGAAGATTCTGAAAGAACCAAAATAGGAACAAATCTTCTAAAAGAAAAGAAAGTAGCTTGTGTAGTTCTTGCTGGTGGACAAGGCTCTAGACTAAAATGCGACGGTCCTAAAGGGCTTTTCCCCGTATCTCCTATCAAAAAAAAGCCTCTCTTTCAGCTTGTTGCTGAAAAAGTCTGTGCAGCAAGTAAACTTGCAAATCAGCCTTTGCCCTTAGCCTTTATGACATCCCCATTAAATAATCGTCAGACGCGTTCCTACTTTGAATCTAATGATTATTTCCATCTTGATCCCAATCAAGTGGACTTTTTCTGTCAGCCACTATGGCCTTTATTATCCTTATCAGGGGATCTCTTTCTAGAAGATACTGATACCCTGTCCTTAGGGCCGAATGGTAATGGTTGCCTAGCAACTCTTCTATATACCTCAGGGCTTTGGGAAAAATGGAAGAAAGCAGGAATCGAAATGGTTAGCGTTATTCCTATTGATAATCCTTTAGCTCTACCTTTTGATGTGGAACTTTGTGGATTCCATGGTATGGAAAATAACGAAGTAACTATTAAAGCTGCTTCGCGACAAACAGCCATTGAAGATGTCGGTATCCTAGTACAATCTAATGATTCTGGGAAAACTTCAGTTATTGAGTATTCTGAAATACCTCAAAATGAACGTTTTGCCACAAATCAAGATGGTACTTTGAAGTATTGCTTAGCTAATATTGGCTTATACTGCTTGTCTATGGACTTCATCGCCCATGCAGCCCTACGCGAACTACCTCTTTATAAAGCGCATAAACATGCAAAACAATTAGGACTCTATTCCTCTGAGAAAAATTCTTGGAAATTCGAAGAATTTATCTTTGATCTATTTTGTTACAGCGAACGTTGTCAAACTCTTGTCTATCCACGTCAAGAATGCTTCGCACCATTAAAAAATCTCGAAGGCAATCACAGTCCAGCGACTGTTCGAGAAGCTCTTTCTGCTAGAGAACGTCAAATTTTCCATAAAGTGACTGGGAAAAAACTTTCTCCAAACACAACATTTGAATTAGAAGCCGATTTCTATTATCCTTCAACCTCTACTTCCCTACATTGGGAGAATAAAGCATTTTTCGAGGAACCGTTTTTTGAGGCCTCATGAAAGAAAAAATTGCCTACCTAGGTATGGGCATTTGGGGATTTTGTCTCGCATCATTATTAGCAAATAAGGGTTACCGTGTTGTTGGCTGGGCTCGCAATTCTGAATTAATTGCTCAGCTACAAATGGAAAAACGCCATCCCCAAGCTCCTGATATTCCTATTCATCCGAATCTGTCCTTTACTACAGATATGGCAGAAGCTGTAGAAGGAGCTTCTATGATTGTCGAAGGTGTATCCTCAGCAGGCATACGCCCTGTATCTGAACAACTAAAAACAATCACAGATCTCAATGTACCTTTTGTCATTACTTCGAAGGGGATCGAACAACATACAGGATTGTTACTTAGTGAGATCGTTGTAGAAATTTTTGGGAAAGATGCTGCGCAATATCTTGGTTATCTTAGCGGACCCTCTATAGCTAGAGAAGTTCTTAAAGGCTGTCCATGTTCTGTAGTGATCAGCGCATATAATCCCGATACCCTAAAGAAAATACACAATGCTTTCCTGACTCCAACATTCCGAGTATATCCTAATAGCGATCTTAAAGGCGTAGCTCTCGGCGGAGCTTTAAAAAATATCATAGCAATTGCTTGCGGAATTTCTGACGGTTTCCATTTTGGAGATAATGCAAAATCGGGATTAGTCACCCGAGGACTTCATGAAATACGGAAATTTGCAACGATTATGGACTGCCGTCCTGATACTCTTAATGGTTTAGCAGGTCTTGGAGATCTCTGTACAACATGCTTTTCTTCATTAAGTAGAAATACAAAATTTGGGAAACTGATAGCTCAAGGAATGACTCTTGAGAAAGCAAAAGCAGAAATCGGCATGGTTGTTGAAGGTGCTTATACTGCCCTTTCAGCATACCAAATTGCTAAACATCATAAAATCGATATGCCGATAACTACAGGTATCTATCGCGTATTATACGAGAATCTCGATATCAAAGAAGGCATCGCTGCACTTTTACAAAGAAATACTAAAGAAGAATATCTTTAAAAGATGAAGATTTCTATCTTTCTCATCTCCTTAGATAGAAGTCTTATCTCTACAGAGTTTTCATTTGTACATTTTTTTATCATTTGTTAAAGATGAATTTATAACGCATAGTAAATAAGGCCATCTACTAAATGAATAGCAAGCTGAAAAAGCATCTACGTTTAGCATCCCTCTCTCTCCTAGCTTTATCAGGAATTTTTTCTTCCTCAATCCTTAATGCTATGCCGTCGGGAAATCCTGCATACCCTGTCATCCCTGGAATTAATCCAGAACAAAAAGGCATGTGTGCTTTCGAACTCTGCAATAGCTACAATCTCTTTGCAGCACTTACAGGAAGCTTAAAAATAGGATTTTCTGGAGATTATATTTTTTCAGAAAGCGCAAGAGTGAAGAACGTTCCCGTGGTGACTTCTGTTACTACAACAGGGACAGGGCCTTCAACGGATGTTACATCTACTTTTAAAGATTTTGATTTCGATCTAAATGATTCTAAAGTGAGCTCCAGCTGTATTTTTGCCTCAGTAGCTTTCCAAGACACTTCACCTGCTGCTATTCCCCTATTAGATATCAGCTTCGATGTAAAAATCGGTGGATTAAAACAATACTATCGTCTTCCTCTTAATGCTTATAGAGACTACACTTCTTCACCACTTGCTTCTGAATCACAAGTTACCGACGGTTTGGTAGAAGTACAAAGTAATTACGGCTTTGTTTGGGATTTAAGTTTGAAAAAGGTCCTCTGGAAAGATGGGATTTCTTTCATTGGTATTGGTGGAGATTACCGCCATGCAGCATGCCCTATTAACTACATCATAGTAAATAGCCAAACAAATCCTGAAGTATACTTCGAAGATTCTAACGGCAAAATCAGTTACAAAGAATGGTCAGCAAATATAGGAATCACCACCTATGTAAACGACTATATCCTTCCCTATGTTTCTGTCTCTGTAGGAAGTGCGTCAAGAACTGCACCCGCAGATAGCTTTAAGCGTTTAGAAAGCCAGTTCTCTAATCTTAAGTTCAAAGTACGTAAAATCACGAACTTCCATAGAGTGAACTTTTGCTGCGGAGCCACGAGCTGCGCATCAGACAATTTCTTCTATAGCGTTGAAGGACGTTGGGGTTACCAACGTGCTATAAACGTAACGGCAGGATTCCAATTCTAATAAGAACTGATTAGCGTGCGATATACGTTATGTATCAGTTTCAATGATGCCGCAATTAAGCTCCATTCCTGTTGCATGGCACGCATTTGAAGTTCTAACATCAATTGATGCGTTTGTGCTAAATCTCCGTAATTTTGCACATCAGAAAGACAGTTGTTAAAGAAATTCAACAACCCACCTTTTGCAGTTCCTGTGTTGATGTCAATTTCACCATCAACAACCTTATGCTCCAAATCTTGTAATGTAATTATAGAAAAGTCAGAACCCATAATCTTATAAGAAGGTTCGTACTCACTATTGCCAGGAATGAAAACAAGAGCATTCAGATTCAACATCAGATTCTTCATCTGATTTATCATAATGCCTAATTCGTTATTATAGCCTGTAACGATGTCCTCGAGCTGTTTTTTTTGAGCATCGGAAAGAGTCCCGTTACCTTGAATATTCTTAGAAATTTGCTTTAATAAAAGCTGCGCATTCTCAGCACTTTTAATATCATTTCTCAACTGTAAACGCTCTTCTTCATAGCGATCTACAATCATCTGGTAACCAAATTTAAAATTCGCGGTTCCTGATGTTTGAGAAATGTACGATCCCAAATTATATACAATAGGGGCAGAGTTGAAACTCTTTATAGTCTCTAAAAGAGGACTAAATAAGTTCTGAGCATATCCTGAAAGATTTAATTCTCTTCCCAATGCATATAAAGCAGTCTCTTGTGAGGGGATATATTTATCTAAAAGGATATACGCAAATGCCGATTGGAAAGGCATCTTATTTACTATAGAATCTTTAACAGGAGCAAGCTCAGGAGCTGTTGTTAACGCTTGCGGAGATATTCTATCTAAGTGCTCTTGAAAAATCTTATTTGCTTCCCTACGTAGCTCTTTATTCTCCTTTTCTGTAAGCACAGTTTGTATTACAGCAAGTTCAAATCCTGTATCTAAAAAATCATGCTTTAAAGAAGATACGAACTCCCTACGCAATCCTAGGTCACTAGCCTCTTTAAGCAAGTCTTGCATGATTTTTAAGTGAGAAGCTACCTCATTCATCTTTGTATAATCCGCAGCTACCTCAGCAGGAGATACACGACGTTCTGCAAATACCGGACCTTCAGAAATCTGATTAGCCTGTTGATAGCCTTGTATTGGAGAGTTTTTCATAACTTCACCTATTTAAATCTACGTGTTAACTTCGCAAATATCTGATTCATCAATGCTAAAGCAGCGCTGACCATAGTCCATTCTTGCTGAATTGCGGAAGATTCTAACTGTAATGCGAGCTGTTGGTTTTGGTTAAATGTTGTAAAATTCTGTTGGGTGGCTTCTAAACTCTGTAAGATCTGTTGCTCACCACCAGGAACAACACCGTTTTCACCACCTTCAATAACAAAGCTTTCAAAAGCTGATAGAAAACGTGCCCAATCATCTGATATCTTACTGTTAACCTTGATAACAAAGGCTTCGTCAACCTCTTCAGGTTTTTCTACCGCACTAAATTGCATATTGCGTAACAAAACAAATAAATTTCCTAGATTACGTATCAAAGCGTTGAACTGGAATTCGTATCCGGAAATTGTCTGACGAAGCTCCCGTTTCTGAGAAGAGGTCAATTCTGTATCATTATTTATGTTTGTCAAAATTTTTGTGAGTTCACCTTTTACTCTCTGACAACGTTCAATATCACTTCTACAACGGACTTTTTCTTTATCTAAAACACTCTGCGCTTTCCCTAAGGCATCAGTAAGAGCCTGTAAGTTCATCTGACGCAAATATATTGCTAAAGAATAGTAGACATCTGCTGTTTGAAAATTCGTAACATGAGTAATGATTTGATTCATGTACTTAGCAGCTTTATTAGAGAAGGTCATCTGCACCCCTAACGTCTCTAAAACGTGCTGCTGATTGGGTAAATATTTATCTAATAATAAAGAAGAGTAGACCATTTGTATCGGAGAGGTATCTACAAAGGTCTTTTTACCCTCTTTCATACTCTCGAAATAATTTAATTTCGTAGGATCCATAGAATCCTTTTGTTTCATTAGCTCTGCAGATTCTTCTGTCCATTTGGTAATCTGCTCTTGGATTTGCTTAATACCACTATTCATCCCGTTAATCACTTTCTGATAGTCAGAGCGTGACATTACCTGAGTAGGATTCTTCGTCATTAACTCAACGCATTGTTGAAAAAATTCAGGATTAAGATTGGTTTGGCTACCGTTGTAGAATAAAGATATCCCTTCATATTTTTCTGTGGGATTAGCAGCAAATGTCTTTAAGGGGATATCTGCGATATTAAAGCTACTATTACCCCGTTCATCCCAATAAGATTGCTCTTGTGTAAGGGCTGTTTTATAATCTTGTTGAGATGAAGGAATTTTTACCCCATATTGTCCTGCACACACTAAATAGGAATACAACAAACTTAGGAAACTGGGTAAAGTAGCCTTAGTACCCATCTTCAAGTTCCCCATAGCATCTATAAAAGTAGTTACTCCCTTCTTGACTCCTTCAGGCATTTTATCTACAGCATTACTTGAATACTTATCCATAAGCATGCGGTATACCCCACCAAGCACTATGTATGTACGTGTCATACCGCCTTGCATAGCGTTATAACCAGAACCATTTAAGTTAGTTGCTGTTGAAGAGATGTCCCAGACGGGATTAAGTAGATCTTTAAGAGAACTTGAGAATTGACGTATTAGCTCAATAACTTTATTAGCTTCATCAATATTTAATGCGCATTCAGCAAGTTGGATATTCAGTTGCTCAGAAACAGGATAGGACAAAGAGATCATGGCATTATAAATTACCATTATGTTCTGCCAAAAATTGATCACTTTACTCTTTGGCGGAGCATCTTTCCCTTTGAGTTCTTCTATCTTAGCTACAAACTCTTTAGGTAAAGCATATATTGCATTATATTGATCAGTTGTAGGATTGCCGGCAGTGAATGGTTGTTTTAAAGTACTTAGCTTTACTTGAAAATCTTTAACTATAGTTTTTTCAGCTTCTGTGGGATTAAAAATCCCTCCTTGATCAACTTCTTTTAGCCAATCATCAAAACTCTTTTCAAGTCCCTCTATATAAAGTTTTGCGGCAGCAAGATTCGGATCTTTTAAGATCTCCCCTACTTTGGTAGAATCATATCTAACATTCGGAAGTGTGATTTTCTCTTCAGGGAAATTTTCTAAGGAAACATCCCCTATAAACTCTGAAGAAATTTGCTCTATGGGGAACTTAGCCTCTGCTTCTTGCAACAAACCAAGTGCGTGTTTTAATCCCCTTGCTTTCTGATCTAGTTCTTGAAAAAGAAACACAGAACTAGAAAACGGTGTTGTCATATCTACTTGATCACCAAGTAGTGCCGCCGTCACATTGCGATTAAAAGTAATGTATGAAGGTTGTACCGTCACCGTAATTTATCCAGAAGAGATTAATTATTTTCTAATTTTAAAATAAAAAAAATATTTCAAAAATAAAAAATAATTAACTTTAAAACTAAAACATAAATAACAAGTGACTTTGATTATTTAATTATTTTAATTCTCTTTCTATTCTGAACAATTCATCAGTGATTGTTTGAGGGAGATCGGATCCGAAGATCTTGCAGTACTCACGAACATTAGCAACCTCTTTAAGCCATCCAGGGACGTCCACAGAAAGTAGATCCTGAAGGGCTTGTGAAGATAAGTTGAGTCCTTCTAAGTTTAAAGAAGATTCTTCTGGCAAGTAACCAATAGGTGTTTTCTTAGCGATGGATTCTTCCCCGTTAGTTCTTCGGAAAATCCATTCTAAAACACGAAGATTATCGCTAAATCCTGGCCAGATAAAATTACCATCTTTATCCTTACGGAACCAGTTCACACCATAGATCTTTGGTAGTTTTAAACTTGTGTTAGAAGCAAAAGATAACCAGTGATCAAAATAGTATGCCATGTTGTAGCCACAGAAAGGCAGCATAGCGAAAGGATCATGCCGTAATTTTCCCTGTTCACCAACAATAGCTGCAGTTGTTGCCGAAGACATGCTCGCACCAATGGTGACTCCATGTTGCCAACTTAAAGCCTCATAAACCAAAGGTATAGTCTCAGAACGACGACCACCAAAAATAATCGCCTCTATTGGTACACCTTCAGGACTATTCCATTGAGGGTCTAAAACAGGACACTGATTTACAGGTGCAGTAAATCTAGAATTAGGATGTGCTGCAGGAGATCCCCCAGGTTGCCAAGGATTACCATGCCAATCTATAAGACCTTCAGGAGGTTGACTCGTTAAACCTTCCCACCAAACGTCTCCATCCGGAGTTAAAGCAACATTAGTAAATATCGAGTTAGATTTGCAAGTAGCTAAAGCATTAGGATTTGTAGTTTCTGATGTTCCTGGAGCAACACCAAAGAAACCAAATTCAGGATTCACAGCATATAATCTACCGTCAACACCAGGGCGTATCCAAGCAATGTCATCGCCAATACATTCGACTTTCCAACCAGGAATCTTAGGCATGAGCATAGCAAGGTTAGTTTTACCACAAGCACTAGGGAAAGAAGCTGCAAAATACTTCTTCTGTCCTTGAGGATTAGTCACACCGATGATTAGCATATGCTCCGCGAGCCAATCTTGCGAGCGAGCTATATATGAAGCTAAGCGCAGTGCTACACATTTCTTCCCAAGTAAAGCATTACCCCCATAACCACTACCAAATGACATTACACTACTGTCATCTTGGAAATGTACTATACGCATATGCTTAGGATTACAAGGCCAAGCCACATCTTTTTCACCTGGAGATAAAGGGACTCCCACACTGTGCAGACACTTATGGAAAGAACCAGATGTTCCTAGAGATTTTAATACTTCCGCTCCCATCCGTGTCATGATCTTCATAGAACAAACAACATATGGAGAATCAGTAATTTCAATACCAATAAGAGAAAATGGAGAGTGTAGCGGTCCCATGCAAAAAGGAATCACGTATAAGGTTCTTCCACGCATACAACCACGGAAAAGACCTTGTAATTCCTGACGCATCTCTTGAGGATCACGCCAATTATTGGTAGGGCCTGCATCTTGTTTTTTTGTAGTACAAATAAAAGTAAACTGCTCAACACGAGCCACATCTTCAGGAGAAGAACGCACTAGAAAACAGTTAGGGTGCAAATCAGGATTTAAAGGAATCGCTGTTCCTGATTTTTGCATTATGCCGTAAACTTCAGCATATTCAGAATCGGAGCCGTTACATATACGGATGTCCTTAGGAGTTACTAATTCAGCAACTTCTTGGATCCATTGTTTTAAACCTTCATGCTGAATTTCGTTACTCCATGCACTGGTCATACCATATTCCCTTTGCGTTTTTTGAATTGATCTAGGTGTTCTAAAGCCTTTCCTGTTCCTAAACAAACAGCAAGTAAAGGATGGGGTGCAGTAATTACAGAAAGTCCTGTATTTTTACTTAAAGCCTTATCGAGGCCTTTAATTAAAGCCCCTCCACCAGCTAATACCATACCACGCTCAACTAAATCAGCAGAAAGTTCAGGAGGACATTTCTCTAAAGTTAAACGAACGCATTCAATAATTTGTTGGATAGGTTCTGCTAAACATTCACGAATTTCAACAGAATTAATCCTTTTTGTGATCGGCAACCCTGCCACCTGATCACGACCTCGAACTTCCATTTCAAGCTCATGATCTCCCAAAGGATACGCAGAACCAATAGTGATTTTAATTTCTTCAGCAGTACGTGGGCCAATCATAAGATTGTAAGTGCGACGCATGTAATTAATAATGCATTCATCGAACTCATCCCCAGCAATACGTAAGGAACGTGATTCTACAATCCCTCCTAGAGAAATAATAGCAATCTCCGTAGTCCCACCACCAATATCAATAATCATACTCGCGGCAGGTTCGTGAACAGGAAGATCGACGCCAATAGCAGCAGCCATCGGCTCCTCTATTAAAATCACTTCCTGAGCTCCAGCATGTAAAGCAGAGTCTTCAACAGCACGCTTTTCCACACCAGTAATCCCCGAAGGCACAGCAATCAAAATTCTTGGTCGGAACATACTACGAGAAGGCGTTACACGTTTGATCAACGCTTTTAACATGCCCTCCGCTATTTCAAAATCTGCAATCACCCCATCTTTCATAGGACGGACAGCCATAATTTTTCGCGGAGTTTTTCCCAACATAGCCTTAGCTTTATGACCAACGGCAAGAACTGTATGCGTTTGAGCATCTACAGCAACTACAGAAGGCTCACTGAGAACAATACCCCGACCACGAACATAAACTAAAGTGTTCGCTGTTCCTAAATCGATACCAACATTGCCAGAAAAAAAGTTGAAAACTTTATCAAAACGGCCTAGAGTTTTGTTGTACAATCGATTAGAAAGATTTTTAATTTTAAATAAGCTTCGATGTGGGCTCATAGCATCATATCTGTAGCAATTCTAGTACTTCTTCCCAAGTCAACTTGGAAACGACTTCATCATCAGAGTTGATCACTTTCTTTACAAGGCTCTTTTTCCTGTTTTGGAGAGTTAGAATTTTTTCCTCAATGGTATTTAACGTAACTAGCTTATACGAAGACACTGAGCGATTCTGCCCTATGCGATGCACCCGATCTGTAGCTTGATTTTCTACAGCAGGATTCCACCACATATCATAGTGAATCACCGTGTCAGCACCAACAAGATTTAATCCTGTTCCTCCAGCCTTTAGAGAAATTAAGAAAACTAGAAGTCCTGGATCTTCGTTAAATTGGTTGACTATTTCCAATCTGTTCTTGGTGGAACCATCTAAATAAACAAAGCGTACTCCACGAGCTTCTAAGTCTTTTTTGATGATGCTTAACATCTTAGTATATTGACTAAAGAGAACTGTTTTATGTCCTGTCTCAACAAGAGAAGAGAGTAAGTCCATAAGCAAGTCATACTTTGCAGAATCACCCGGTTCAGGCACATCTTTTGCAAAAATAGCTGGGTGACAACAAATTTGTTTTAAACGTGTAAGCGTTGCAAGAACATGGATATGTATACGATCAAACCCTTCTTGTTTAACTAAACGAGAAAGTTCTTTTTTGGCTGAAGCAGCGTAAGAATGATAGAGCTCTTTTTGAGAATCTGTAAGGTGACAATGATACAAAATTTCTGAAACAGGAGGCAAATCTTCCAATACGTCTTCTTTCATACGACGAAGAATAAACGGAGCCACCTTCTTCTTCAAAGCAACCATATTATCGGTCTTATTCCCCATATAGTTGCCTGTGCGGATGTATTTTCCAACGAAGCGATCGTAACTGCTCAATAAACCAGGCATTAAGAAATCGAAGAGACTCCATAATTCTTCAAGAGAATTTTCAATTGGTGTACCCGTTAAGATTAATCGATGACCCGAACGAATCATTTTTACAGATTTTGCATTGCGCGTCGTACGGTTCTTAATATGGTGGGCTTCGTCTAAAACTACATAGTCGAAAACAAAATCCTTATAAATATCGATGTCTTTTTGCAGTAGATTGTATGAGGTAATGGCAACGTCATAATCTGATAGAGCAGCTAGCTGTCTACGTCTATGAGAAGGGATCCCATCAACTATCATAGTTTTGAATTCAGGATTGAACTTACGAAATTCTTCTTTCCAGTTATATACCAAAGATGTTGGGCAAACAATTAGAGAGCATCCCTTTCCCTTCTCTAACCTACTTTGTGTAATAGCAATGATCGCCTGTAAAGTTTTCCCAAGACCCATATCGTCAGCAAGAATACCATTTAAATGCATTCTTCTAAGACGTTCTAACCAATGAATTCCTTCTGTTTGGTAGCTGCGTAATGTAGCTTGTATCTGCTTAGGAATAGCCTGGAAGTCAAAGGCAACTTCTCCACGAATTTGCTTTTGTATCTCAGCAAGTTTATCCGTCATTTTAAAATTGACTGGCAAACCTTTAAATAGTTCAGGAGAGATGCCTGTTAAACTCCACAAAGGACACTTTTCTACAAAGTCATCAAGAACTTTAAAGCCTATTTCATTAAAAATCTGAATAACTGGCGAAATTTTTTCTAAATCTAAAACTAAAATACATGGAAGTTTTGCAGAACCAGGAGTTCTACCTCTTCGAGGAGTTTTTACATTACGCCCTCGCTTTGGCAACTCCAGGAAACGCTTTTTAGCGCTTATACAATCCCAAAGTAGATCTAAACTAATTCCTTTCAGCAAACCATTAACTTTAAGCTCGGCTTCATAAGTATTAATTTCAGAGCTTTCCTTAAAGGAAAGATCAAAGACAGTTTCATCATAAATAAATTGATCAGAGAGAGTCTCAGGACAATTAAACGTTATCCTATGCTGATTATTAGGAATTGTTTCTGTCATAAACTCTACGATTTTCTTTTCACTTTTTACATGAAAAGCACCATCACGCTCATCGTAAATAAAGCCCGAGAAAACCTCTTCTATGATTTTACGTTCTTCAACAAGATTCCTAGCCAAAATTCCATCGTCACGAATAAATGCACGAATATCTTGGTATTTTAAAGAGAAAGAAGCTGCTGGAATGGTGAGAGAATCATAGATAAAATGTAATTTTGCCTCTAATTCGCCGTCTAAATAACTTATGTTACAGACGCCACGAACATCTTCAATATAAGGCAGCGTAATAAAGGAATTTAGAACTTCAACATTGGAAACTTCAGCGTATTCCTTAAACACAGGAAGAGCATTTTCTCGGAAAGAACCGAATAGAGCTTCTGGAATAGTAATATCTCGTAGTCTTGAAAAAGAACGTAAATGTGCACGTCGAATTTGAGGTGCGAAATGATGGTAAACATTATTATGGATAATGCCAGGGACATTAGACTCTAAAAGAATTGCCTGCTCAGGCTGAAGAGCTTCATCATCTACAAGGATTAATGGAGTCATTAAGAGCGCTTTGTAGGGAGTATCGAAAAAATCTAAATCAAACTTCATCTTAGCTGATGAAACTGACCAATACAAAGGTTCTTCAAGATTCCCACAGAACATCCCTGAAAAACTTTCTTTCTCTCCAGCTTGTCCTCCACCACGGTCTGCCATTTGATGTTCATACATTTTTGCTAAAATCACACCTAGCGATGTTAATGTAAGATAAGCAGATTTTAATAATTTTTCTTCTGGAGCTTGATTTGCATAACGGACATAGCGAATCAACAAATCTATAAGCTTGCGATCAGAAGCATTGAAAGATTGCATTGTGAAAAAGAAACGACGTCCATTAAGGATAATCGGCTCTTGATACAAAACTCCTTCAAGAAAGGTTTTAATATTTGGAATGTAAAATGGTTTAGAACGTCCGGGAAGACGTAAAACTAATTGAAATTCAACATGCTGATTTGGACGAAACACTTCATCATTGGAAGCAACAAATAAGACAGCAAGCTCTGCAGAATTCTTTTCTAAATATTCTTGAGGAAGGAAAAATGGATTAGCGCTTAATACATTCGCTGCATGAACGTATTCACTCAAAATTTCTTTTTGATGTGCTCTATCTTTTCTTTCTTCTTCTCTACTGGCTGCAACAACAAAAGTTTCCTGAAGCTCTTTTTTAACTTCTTCATTTATCTCTTGATTGGTATCTAAGTTGGCTTCTTGAGAATAAGCCACTACCATTTCATTAAAATACTTCTCTAGATAAAACAATAACGCCACTATATGCTGGCAATCATAGTTATAAGAGCAATCACAGTTAGAATCTATAGTATCAGATTTCGATCGATCAACTTCTATTTCACATTCATACACGTTGTCATATAGGCCTCGAATCTGTGCTCCTATACACACTGATTCTCCGTTCATAGACAGGATTTTCGCATTAACCACAGCTCCTTGGTCAAAAAGTTCTTTGCCATCTTGCAAAATGTTAGCTGTAAAATCCCTTCGTAATTTGCGAAAATTGAGCATTTCTCCTCTAAATTATAGAGTTCTGATTGAATCAGCTTACTTGTACCTGTTTACCCCTGCTAAATCAATGAAAAATTTTATCAGGCCTTTTCTCTTGTATTTTAGCCTGTGTTTTTGCACTAACTATTACTACTGTAGTTGACTAGTCGTTGATAAAAACTCATCAAATATCTAGAATATCACTTTTCTTGCGGGTGTAGCTCAGTGGTAGAGCGCCACGTTGCCAACGTGAAGGTCGTGAGTTCAAGCCTCATCACCCGCTTTTCCTTCCAGAAAAGCTTCAAAAGGTAGTCTTGTGTCGCGAAATTTTTCTAATGAGCAATTTTCTATTAATTTAGAAGAACAGTCAGGTTGCGTTGTTTCTGCTGTAGTAAAAACCACACCGCAACTCTTAGATAAGCTTCATAAACAAGCCATTAAAAAAATAAAGAAAGATGTTGTTTTATCAGGATTCCGAAAAGGTAAAGCTCCTGATGAAACTATTGTTTCTCGCTACCCTAATCAAGTAACAAGAGAATTAAATCAACTATTGATTCAAGCGGCTTACCAAGCTTTATCTACTGTGGGAGATCGCCGACCTCTTTCTCCACAAGCTATCAAGTCTACATCTGTAGCAAAAGCAGATTTAACTGAAGGTGGGCAAGTAGATTTCACTTACGAAGCTTTCCCAGTGATCACTGATATTTCTTGGAATAAATTATCACTAGAAAAAGAAGCTCCTGTAGAAGACATTACCGATGAAGAAATGGAAAAGGGATTACTGAATATCTCTTATTTCTTTGCTACAAAAACTCCTGTAACTCGTCCTTCTCAAGAAGGGGATTTTGTATCCCTATCTCTTTATGTTTCCAAGCAAGACGAAGAAAGGGCTCCTGCAGCAATCTTTGAAAATAAATATTTCAAACTTTGCGAAGAAGAAATGACTGATTCTTTTAAAGCTAAATTTTTAGGCATTTCTGCAGGTCATCGCGTTACAGAAATCATCACCTCTCCAGACATCCAATCATTTTTAAATGGGGATGTTCTAACTTTTACTGTTAATGCAGTGATTGAAGTTGTTGCTCCAGAACTTGATGACGATAAAGCTCGTCAGTTACAAGCTGAATCCTTAGAAGATCTAAAGAAAAAGCTGCGCATTCAATTAGAAAATCAAGCAAAAGATAAACAGCATCAACAACGCTTTACTGAAGCAGAAAATGCTCTAGCAAATATTATAGATTTTGATCTTCCAACATCTATGTTAGAAGATCGTTTAGCCACGCTAACGAGAGAAAAATTACTCAATGCTCGTCTGATTCAATATTGTTCTGATGAAGAACTAGAAGATAAAAAATCAGATTTATTAAAAGAAGCAGAAGCAGAAGCTAAAAAAACTTTAAAATTATTTTTCTTAGCGAACAAGATTTTCACCGATGAAAAGCTTGTGATTAGCCGTGAAGAGCTTCAATATATGATGGATGTATGTTCTAGAGAGCGTTACGGCATGCAACCTCCTCGAGATATATCCAACGAAGCTTTGCAGGAACTAGTGATGGCAGCTCGTGATCGTCTAACTTACCATAAAGCCATGGAACAAGTTCTAAACAAAGCAAAAGAATTAGCGACAGCACCCTCTGCATAATTTAGCTAGAGGAAAACACTTGACCCAAGAAAGTCTTAAACATAGAATTCAACATTTTAATGCGTAGGCTTGTTTCCAGGCAAAAAAGCATAAAAAATGAATTATGTGTATTGTTGGAATTGCTTTTGCGCATCCTATATATATGCGGGAAAGAAACTATTTTGAGAGGAAATGCAAATGACATTGGTGCCTTATGTGGTCGAGGATACAGGTCGTGGCGAACGCGCCATGGATATTTACTCGCGTCTTTTAAAAGATCGCATTGTAATGATTGGCCAAGAGATTACAGAACCCCTCGCGAATACTGTCATTGCCCAATTACTTTTCCTAATGTCTGAAGATCCTAAAAAAGATATTAAAGTTTTCATTAACTCTCCCGGCGGATATATCACAGCTGGACTGGCTATTTATGATACTATTCGTTTCTTAGGTTGCGATGTAAATACTTATTGCATAGGTCAAGCGGCTTCTATGGGAGCTTTACTACTTTCCGCAGGAACTAAAGGTAAGCGTTATGCTTTACCTCATAGTCGAATGATGATTCACCAACCTTCGGGAGGGATTATAGGTACTTCTGCAGATATTCAGTTACAAGCTGCAGAAATTTTAACACTGAAAAAACACCTCGCTAACATTCTTTCCGAGTGTACAGGACAACCTGTAGAAAAAATCATAGAAGATTCTGAGAGAGATTTCTTTATGGGAGCTGAGGATGCTATCTCCTATGGTCTAATTGATAAAGTGGTCTCTTCAGCAAAAGACACGAAAGATAAGGATACTATCTCCTAGAGAGTCATTATGAACAAAAAAAATCTCACCATTTGCTCTTTTTGTGGGCGTTCTGAAAAAGATGTAGAAAAACTTATAGCAGGTCCATCTGTCTATATTTGTGATTACTGCATTAAGTTATGCTCAGGGATTTTAGACAAGAAACCTACATCGACTCCATCATCAGGGGCCTCTACAGAAACTACCCCTCAGCATCCAGATCTTCAAGTTCTTACTCCAAAAGAAATCAAGAAACATATCGATAAATATGTTGTAGGCCAAGAAAGAGCAAAAAAAACCATAGCTGTAGCGGTATATAATCATTACAAACGTATACGTGCTTTACTAAACAATAAACACGTAAGCTATGGAAAATCTAATGTTTTACTCCTAGGCCCTACAGGATCAGGGAAAACCCTCATTGCTAAAACCTTAGCAAAAATCTTGGACGTGCCATTTACAATCGCTGATGCGACAACCCTCACCGAAGCTGGCTATGTCGGTGAAGATGTGGAAAACATTGTTTTAAGATTATTACAAGCTGCTGATTACGATGTCGCCAGGGCAGAGCGCGGAATTATCTATATTGATGAAATCGATAAGATTGGTAGGACTACGGCTAACGTTTCTATTACTCGCGATGTTTCTGGTGAAGGCGTTCAACAGGCTCTATTAAAAATTATAGAAGGCACTACTGCTAATGTTCCCCCTAAAGGAGGACGTAAGCATCCTAATCAAGAATACATCCGAGTAAATACTGAAAATATTCTTTTCATTGTTGGCGGTGCTTTCGTTAATTTAGATAAGATTATTGCCAAACGTTTAGGGAAAACTACAATCGGATTTTCTGATGATTTAGGAGATTTCTCACAGGAAGATCGCGATCATTTACTTACTAAAGTAGAAACAGAAGATCTCATTGCCTTCGGTATGATCCCTGAATTTGTTGGTCGATTCAACTGTATTGTTAACTGCGAAGAGCTCTCTTTAGATGAACTTGTCGCTATTCTTACCGAACCTACAAATGCAATTGTAAAACAGTATATCGAGCTATTTTCAGAAGAAAATGTGAAGTTGATATTCGAAAAAGATGCCCTATATGCTATAGCAAAAAAAGCTAAGCTGGCAAAAACTGGCGCCCGTGCTTTAGGTATGATCTTGGAAAACCTACTCAGAGATTTGATGTTTGAGATTCCTTCCGATCCTACAGTAGAGGCTATAAGGATTCAAGAAGACACAATCTTAGAGAATAAAGCACCAGTGATTATCAGAAGAGCTCCAGAAGCTATAGCTTAAATTCCTTCTCTTCTTTATTTAGGGATGTAATGACAACGATCGCCCTAGAAGCTGCAAAAAAAATTCTCTTGAAATTGCGTAATGCAGGCTACCAAGCATACTTTGTCGGTGGTTGCGTTCGCGATATGCTCATGGGGAAACCCATAGAGGAGATTGATATTGCAACTAGCGCACCTCCTGTCATTGTCTCCACTATTTTTACTGACACCTTAGCACTAGGTGCCGCCTTCGGTATTATCGTCGTTAAAGAAGACAACCGGTTATTTGAAGTAGCCACATTCCGTAGTGATGAAAATTATGAGGATGGACGCCATCCGGAACGCGTTGTATTCTCATCGATGAAAGAAGATGCTCTACGTCGAGACTTTACAATAAATGGGATGTATTACGATCCTTTCGAAGAAAAACTCTTTGATCTTGTCGAAGGAAGAAGGGATCTTGAAAAACGCGTTATCCGCGCCATCGGCCACCCTAAACTACGTTTCGCGGAAGATAAACTTCGCATACTACGGGCTATACGTTTTAGCTCTTCATTAGGCTTTGCTCTAGACCCAGCTACAGAACGCGCTATTATCAAGGAAGCCCCGACTCTAGTAAATTCTGTATCTCCAGAAAGAATCTGGCAAGAACTAAGGAAAATGCTGAAAAACCGTCCCTACGAAGCTCTTTTCTTATTGATAAAGCTGAAAATTATTACTGTAATTTTCCCTGAGCTTCGCGATGTTCCCCCTAGTTTATTACGAATAAACATCGAATTTGCTAAAAGACTCAGTCCTATAGAATTTCCGGAGATTTGCTTTCTACTTCCCCTATTTCAAGGGGTTAGTGAAGAAGCTGCTTGCGTAGCATTTACACGTTTACGAGTGTCAAATAAAGATTTAAAACTTATACAACTCTGGTACCAAGCTCTTCCACAATTCCAAAATATCAGTAATAATCGTGTTTTTTGGGCACACTTTTTAGCCTCACCAACAGCCCATCTATTTCTATCTCTGTTTTCAGCGATCCAAAAAGATCCTTCTAAACAGCAGCATTTCATCGCTCGCGTTCAAGAATTAGAAACGCGCTTAGAACAATTCATTTTAAGAATCAAAACTTCTTCACCTCTGGTTTCTGCTCCAGACCTTATTTCTAGAGGGATTGCACCAGGTAGGCTACTCGGAGATCTTTTAAGGGAAGCTGAGATACTGTCTATAGAAAACGAATGTCATGACAAAGAAAAAATTTTATTGCTTCTGAAGGAAAAAGGCTTCTGGAAGTAAGATTTATCTTAAAATAAACTTTTCCCTTAAACACTCAATCGATTTTATTTCTTTAGATTTAATTTTTTAGCTTTTATCATTTTCTTTGTAATTATTCAAAACTGAGATTAATTGGCTTATCATGCTACGGATTGCTATCTTAGGAAGACCCAACGTTGGGAAATCTTCTCTTTTCAATCGCATGTGCAAACGATCTTTGGCTATTGTCAACTCCCAAGAAGGGACTACACGAGATCGCCTATATGGAGAGATACGTGGATGGAGCATCCCTGTACAAGTAATCGATACTGGGGGAGTTGATAAAGATTCCGAAGACCACTTCCAAAAGCACATCTACAAGCAAGCGTTAGCGGGCGCTAATGAAGCGGATATTTTACTTCTTGTTGTTGATATTCGCTGTGGAATTACAGAGCAAGATGCTGAGCTTGCTAAAATGCTGCTTCCTTTAAAAAAACCTCTCATTCTTGTTGCGAATAAGGCAGATACTTTTAAAGACGAACATCGCATTCATGAGTTATATAAAATAGGAATCTCTGAGATTCTTACTGTATCAGCAAGTCACGATAAACATATTGATAAACTTTTAGAGAGAATTAAAACTCTTGGTAATGTTCCCGAACTTGTAGAAGAGTTTTCAGAGGAAGAGATCGAAGAGGAAACACCTTCTTCAATTGAGATGTTATCCGAAGAATCTCTATCAGATTACGAAGAAGAAGAAATTCCTTTCCCCACAGCATCAACAACAGATAAACCTTTAAAAATTGCTCTCATTGGTCGTCCTAACGTAGGCAAATCTTCCATCATTAATGGATTATTAAATGAAGAGCGTTGCATCATCGACAATATACCGGGAACGACTCGCGATAACGTCGACATTCTATATTCTCATAACGATCGTTCGTACCTATTCATAGATACTGCCGGTCTGAGAAAAATGAAAAGTGTAAAAAACTCTATAGAATGGATATCTTCCTCTAGAACAGAAAAGGCTATAGCACGCGCAGACGTTTGCTTACTGGTTATCGATGCCATGCATCATCTATCTTCTTACGATAAACGTATTCTCTCTTTGATATCCAAACACAAGAAACCCCATATCATCCTTGTTAACAAATGGGATTTGATTGAAGGCGTGCGTATGGAGCACTACATTCGTGATTTACGCGCTACTGATGTTTATATCGGTCAATCTAGGATTCTTTGCATATCTGCAGCAACAAAACGTAATCTACGGCATATCTTTTCATCTATCGATGAACTTTACGAAACAGTATCTAGCAAAGTTCCTACACCTGTTGTTAATAAAACACTCGCCTCGGCACTACAAAAGCATCACCCTCAAGTAATTAATGGAAGAAGATTGCGTGTTTATTATGCCATTCATAAAACAGCTACACCTTTCCAATTCTTATTATTTATTAACGCGAAATCATTACTAACTAAACATTATGAGTGTTATTTAAAAAATACTTTAAAATCATCTTTTAATTTATACGGGATACCTTTTGATTTAGAATTCAAAGAAAAAACGAAAAGAACAAATTAATTTGTTTAAAAAATGAAATATTATTATTACAAAAATAATAATAACAAATTAATTATTTCTTGGAGACTTTAACCATGAACCATGATCATTATGATGCATCAGAAGCTGATTACCACCACTCACTCGATGAGCTTCTTTACCAATCAGAAGAAGCTTTCTCTTTGGATAAATACCAAGAAACCGGAGTTTATGTTGAAGAAGACAAGGAGAATGGTGATCTCCTTATAGTTCTTGGAGAATCTATTCTAAAAGGTGTTATACGCCAATTCTATATTAGTGATGATAACCATGCTTATACGCGTAGTTGTCTGACAGGAGACTGGGAATTATGGTTTAATATCCCTCCAAAAACAATAGAAAGCAAAACTTACGACTTCAACTCTCTATTAGAATCCGACTTCCTTCTTACTACAAATGTAGAAACATTTGTAAATGCTCCCGAAGATTTCCCAAAAGGATCAGAATCCTTAAATAATATCATTATTTGTATGACTACTCGTAATCGAGATCATCACGTACAATTTTTGATTGGGGATAACCACAGAACATTTTGGATACGCCACCATGATGCAAAAGCATGGTCTGAGTGGTCCACATTTATTTAAAATCATGAATTAGAAAGGGAAAAGGCTGGAAGCTAGCCCAGCCCTAAAAGCTTTTTTTATTCGTCGTCAGAATCACTAATAACAGTTAATTCCATAGGACCAAAGTTCTCATCATTTTGGAATGACGTAGCAACAACGGGAATAACATTTTGAGGCCGCTGTTCTCTAGTCATAGTTAACTCTAGACGGAACAAATGTTTCACAATAGCAATACGAATATCTCGGACAAGACTTTCAAATAGTAAGAATGATTCGTGTTTGAATTCAATTAAAGGATCTTTCTGACCAACAGTACGTAAACCTACTTCACTACGGAGTAAATCCATATCCACAAGATGAATTTTCCATTGTTCATCGATATGCATAATCATTACTGAACGTATAATATCCTTACAGATACCGTTAGCATCAACGTCATCTCCAGCAGCTGTAGTGATTTCTTCTACCATAGATGAAAACTTATTCTGGAAAACTTCTATCAAGTCGTCTGCTACTTTTTCTGCAATAGCGTCTAAAGTATTTAATTTGCGTAATTCCTCAAGATTTAACTTTAGAGGGAAGGAGTAATTCATCCATTCTTCTAAAGTAGGAAGAGAGTGACCTGTGGGATGATTACGACTCGTGATCAATGAAGCTATCATCAACGAGACATGGTATATCGATTCCTTAGCTAAAGTAAAGATGTCCTCGGAACGTATAACCTCATTACGAAAAGCATAGATAGTCTGTCTTTGCTTATTCATAACATCGTCATACTCAAGAGTATGTTTTCGAATCGTATAGTTTCTTGCTTCAACACGCTTTTGAGCAGTCTCAATTAGCTTGTTAAACATAGGATCTGACATCGCCTCTCCTTCAGGAGGACGGAAATGCCGAATCAATGCATTTAATTTTGGCGAAGCAAATAAACGCATTAAACGATCTTCAAAAGATAAGAAGAACTTAGCAGCACCAGGATCTCCTAAACGTGCGCAACGTCCACGTAATTGTCTATCAATACGTCGAGATTGATGGCGACTTGTACCAATAACATGAAGACCACCAACAACTACAGCTTCCTGATCTAGTTTTATATCCGTACCACGACCTGCCATATTTGTAGCGACAGTAACAGCACCTAGCTTCCCTGCTGCTGCAATAATCTCAGCTTCTTGAGCATGATTTTTCGCATTTAAGACAGTATGTTCTATACGATTTTGTTTCAAAATACGAGAAAGCTTCTCAGAGACCTCAACAGATTCTGTCCCTATGAGAATAGGATTCCCGTCTTTATGTATACGAGCAATTTCATTAACGATCGCGTGATACTTTTCACGCTCTGTCATATAAAATTCATCATTATGATCTACGCGTAAACATGTTTTAAATGTAGGTACTTGCAGAACATAGAGATTATAAATCTCTTTAAATTCTTTGGACTCAGTAATTGCGGTCCCAGTCATACCTGCAAGTTTTTCATAAAGACGGAAGAAATTCTGCAAAGTTACTGTCGCAAAAGTTTGTGATTCCTTGCGAATAGTTACATGTTCTTTTGCTTCTATTGCTTGATGAAGACCTTCGGAAAAACGACGACCTGGTTGTGGACGACCTGTATGTTCATCAATAATGACAATTTGATCATCACGGACAATATAGTCCACATCACGTTCCATCAGCAATTGTGCTCTCAATAGCTGTCGCAAACCATGAGCTCGAGCTTTTCTTTGAGTATCTTCTTCAGAAACGGCTATTTTTCTATTAATTTTATCTGTTGGAGAGAGAGATTCATCGCCATCTATGAGAGCGTATTCGTGTCCCATATCCATCATGACGAAATCTTCGGCAGAACCTCCGGCCTTATCAACCCATTGTTGCATACCGCGATCTGTCAATTCGAAATCATTATTGTGCTCATCAACAATGATATAAAGTTGAGATAGTTTCTCAATACTCTCTTCTTTATTTTGTTCAGCATGATAATAAGTATCCCACTTATCAATCATAGCTCGCAAATCAGGGTGTTCGCGTACTCTACGCAAAACACGATTTAAAGGCATACCCTTACTAACTAGCCATAAACTACGGCAAAATTCAGAAATACCTTCGATAACTTTTTTATCCTTAGGGAGGATATCCATATCTAAGAAGAGTTCTAATCCTCGTCTAGCATCAAGAGCTAATTGATTACATAGTTCTCTCTGCAGTTGCACTAATCCAGCAACTTTATCTTTAAGCTCAAAATAAACAGGATTATGCTTTTCTCCAGGCCCAGAAATAATTAAAGGGGTTCTTGCTTCATCAATTAGAATAGAATCCACTTCATCAATAATGGCGAAATAGAATCCACGCCCTACCTGCTCATCAACAGAAGTTGCTATAGAATTATCTCTGAGATAATCAAATCCAAACTCTGAGGCTGTACCATAGACAACATCACAACGATAGATTTCCTTTCGTTTTTCTGAAGGAGATCCGGATATCAACACTCCGGTAGTTAGACCCAACCAACGCAATATGGAGCCCACCCATTCACAATCTCTTTGAGCAAGATAATCGTTAACTGTAACCAAATGCACAGGCTTCCCTGTTAAAGCATTTAAATACAGAGGCATAACTGCGGTAAGAGTTTTTCCTTCCCCTGTCTGCATCTCAGTAATAAAGCCCTTGTGCATAGCTATAGCACCAAGAACCTGAACATCATAAGGAACCATGTCCCAATTTTGATGATAACCGGAAACTTCTACAGGAGTTCCTGTCAAACGTCTACATACGTTTTTAACAACGGCATAGGCTTCAGGGAGCATATCATCTAAAGATTCGCCTTCCTGATAGCGCTTTTTTAACTCTACTGTTTTATTACGCAACTCCTCATCAGACAAAGAAGCAAGAATCTCATCATAGAGATTTACCTTATCCACAAGTTTTTGAAATTTTTTTAAGGTACGCTCTTGAGAAGATCCAAAGAAACGTTTAAGAAAATCTAACATACGTCGCTTAATTCAATATAATTGCTTGGAAAATAATCTATTAATTCCTACGAAAACTCATCTGTCAATACCATACTCGATTCTGATGAATAAAAGGAACAAAAGTTCCCCTACTTATATTCTTCTTTCTCCTGAACAGGAGGCAAAAAACTTTTATCATAAAGATAGAGAAATGAAAAAAAGAATTTAAGCAGCAAGCAGTGTATCTACTTCCACAATATGCTGATGATTCAAAGGTAGTTTCTGGCGTAAATTACGCATAATTTGCGAACGGCGCTTCTTTTGCTGCAAAGAAACATCTTGAGCTGATAGAAATGCTTGTATTTCATAAGCAGCGTCGAAATTTCCTGCGCGAGCTTCGCAGGCACTTAATAGCTCTAAAGTTTCTGAGGAATGGTTTAATTGGAGAGCTTTCTTTGCATACTCTAAACCAGCCTCTGCTGTTACTATTGATGCGTATCCTACTCCTGAAAGCCAAGCTAACGCTTTGCATGCTGTAGGACAATCAGGGAATTTTTGAATTACTTTTAGATACATCTTTTCAGCATCAGAATATTTCTTTAGGCAACATAAACTAAATCCATAACCTAGGCCACATTGCCAATCCTCAGCATATGTGCCGCATTGAAATGCTAAATTCCAGCAATATTCAGCTAAAGGATAGTCATTTTGATCCATAGCTGCCAAAGCTGCGTGTCTCATTAACAAAGCATCTCCTCGAGACCATAAATCGCTACTTTGATAAATAAGTAACGCTTTTTTCGATTGCCCTTGTTTTTGTTCACACAAACCGATGTTAAATAAAGACTCTTCTCGATAATTGGGTTCAGATAACAATTTGCGAAACAGCTTTCCTGCCTCAACATAATTACCGCAAATACGGGAAGAATGTGCTAAATTATAGGTAACTTTCAAAGGACAGGGGCCTAAGGCATATGCGCGATTGTAAAACTCTATAGCATCTTGATAACGCTTCGAAGTGAAATAAATATCCCCAACAGTAATGTAGGTTTCTTGATGGGATAGAGGAGAAATCCAGGGCTCAATAATGCTACAGGCAGCATCTAAATGTCCTAAATTCACCAAAGCAGATGCATACTTCGCAGCATCTTGCTCCTCAAACATATCGTTCGAAATTAAGGAAAAAGCTTGGCAACATTCTTTATATGCTCCATGACGATAAGCTTTATAAGCAATCTCTAGAAAAAATTGAGGTCCCCGTAAATTTAATTTTCGTGCCTCAGCCAATAGCTTTTCCACCTCGTCAAAACGATTCATCCCTCGAAGAATACGCATGTAATCGAATAAACACTGACGACGATAACAACGTTTTTTTAAGATAGGTAGGAGCTTCTGTTCAGCAACAGACCATTCTTTCAGTTCCATGCTCAGATGAACTTCTCGAATAACCTGCGCCGCATAACGACGGAAACGGGAAATGTGACAATAGACTTTAAACACTAAACCTATTGTCAAACTTGCAACTAAAGTCCATAGGATGACTAGCCACATAATTCGCCAATTTTCACTTTTCTCTCTCTTTGCAATACCAAAAAAAACCTTTAAAGTCTTTAAAATTATTCTCTCAAAGAACATCCTAAAGATTGCCCCATAAGGCAACGTGTTTCTAATCCCATTCTTGAGTTCTTCAATAAATCGGCATCAAACCGAACAACTCCTGGCTCAAACAACACAATAACAGTGGAGCCTCCAATTTCAAAAAACCCCTTCTCATCACCCTTAGAATACTTTTCCCCGGGTGTGTAGGTTTGAATAATAGAACCGACATTCAATGCCCCTACTTCCAAATAGAGCACATCCCCAAAAGCCTCTGTTTTGAGCTCTGTTAGCGTACGTTTGTTCTCACAAAAAATATTAAAATTATCCTTCAATGCCATCGGATGTACAGAAAATAAATAACCATTGATGTTATGCGTTGATCCGGCCAAACAATCTACAGGGAAATGAAAACGATGATAGTCGAAAAGAGCTAACCGAGCAAAGACCACGCTACCAGATGCGTACTTCTCAACAAGCTTGGGATCACCTAAAAGTTTTGAAAGAGAGAACCGTTTGGATTTAACAACAAATTCTCCAAATTCGGATACGTTTGGATAAATAAGATACGCCCCATCAACAGGTGTCACGCAAATATTCTTTCCTTGGGCAATGGGCCGTGCTTCTGGACGCAACTCTCTAGTAAAAAAATCATTGAAAGAAGTGAATTCTGAAAGAGATTTTTTGAATTCTTTTGCGCAGATATGATTTCTTTTTATAAATCCTGGAATCTTTTTACGTGTCCAAGAACGTTTTTGAATCCAACCATAAAGACGCGACAAAAATGGAGACCTCGACAATAGCGTAGATACCCATTTCCCTAATCTAGAAGTGTATAGAAACGTCATAGTCTTTTCATAACACACAGATTCTGTCACTCTTTGATTAGTTAAGCGATCAATATATTGCAGTTTCTTCACTTGTCCTCGACCTGAAGATCAAAACAGGCGACTATAAAAAGTTATTAAAAATATTCCAAACTAATTAAATAGAAATCGTTAAAAAACCTACATACATCTTTAATGGGAAACCTGATATCCTAGCTCTCAAGTTAGTTCCATTTTCATCCGTTTTTCATGATTAAAAATGATACTATTGCTGCTATAGCCACTCCTCCAGGAGAGGGGAGCATCGCTATTGTTCGTATATCTGGCCCTGAAGCCATTCAGATCACAGACAAAATATTCTCAGGATCCGTACCATCCTTTGCCTCCCATACTGCTCATTTAGGAACAATAAGTCGTAATGATCAACAAATTGATCAGGTGCTTTTATTAATTATGCGAGCTCCACGTTCATTTACTGGTGAAGATGTTATCGAATTGCAATGTCATGGTGGTTATTTTTCTTGTTCTCAAATCCTGGAGGCCTTGGTATCTGAAGGAGCTCGGCCCGCACTTCCTGGAGAATTTTCTCAACGAGCTTTTCTAAATGGGAAAATAGATCTTATCCAAGCAGAGGCAATTCAAAATATTATTGCCGCTGATAATTTGGACGCCTTTCATATTGCTCAGAATCATTTTCAAGGACATTTCTCTAAAAAAGTTCAGCTTATTTCTTCGTTGATCATTGAATCCTTGGCTTTCATTGAGGTACTCGCAGATTTCCCAGAGGAAGAACAGCCTGATATGGACGTCCCTGACAATCGATTAAGCGAAGCCATACTGATTATTGAAGATCTTATCTCCAGTTTCGATGAAGGCAGGCGACTCGCCCAAGGAACAAGTATTGTTCTTGCAGGACATCCTAACGCAGGAAAATCCTCACTTCTTAATGCGCTAACCAATAAAAATCGCGCTATTGTTACGGATATTCCTGGAACTACAAGAGATATATTAGAAGAAAATTGGACGTTGCAAGGGAAACGTATTCGTCTTATAGATTCTGCAGGACAACGAGAAACAGACAATCCTGTTGAACAAGAAGGCATAGAACGTGCTATTTCTGCTATGGAACAGGCCGAGGGGATACTCTGGGTTATGGATGCTACACAACCTCAACCTGATCTGCCAGAAATTTTATTTCAAAAACCCACTCTCCTTCTTTGGAATAAATCTGATCTTATATCACCACCACGAATCACTACCTCGCTACCCCAATTAGCTATTTCTGCAAAAACAGGAGAGGGAATTTTTGAACTCAAACAATTTATCCAAAAATGGATGCAACAACAAGAACTAGGAAAGAATGCAAAAGTCTTTCTTGTTTCTTCTCGACATCATACGATATTACAACAGATGCATTCGTACTTGCTTTCAGCTAAAGAAGGATTACAATCCCAACTTCCTCCGGAACTTGTCGCTTTAGAGCTCAGACAAGCCCTACAAGCGACTGGGAATCTTTCCGGGTCTGAAATTAACGAGACAATATTAGGAGAAATTTTTAGCAGGTTTTGTATTGGAAAATAAAATACATATTAAAGATTTTATTATTTCTACTTTAAACGAATTCTTTCCCAATCCAAAACCGTCTTTAACCGGGTGGGAAACTCCATTTCAACTACTTGTTGCTATTTTGCTCTCAGGGAATTCTACGGACAAGGCTGTGAATTCTGTGACACCAAAGCTGTTTACCTCTGCTCCTGATGCTCAAGCATTAGCACAACTTTCTTTAGAGAAGTTATATTTAATTATTGCGCCTTGTGGCCTTGGCAGGAGAAAAGCTGAATATCTGCATAGTTTATCAAAAATCTTGTTAGAAAAATATCGAGGTGAACCTCCTGCCTCTTTAGAATTGTTAACCAAGTTACCCGGAGTGGGTAGGAAAACTGCTTCAGTCTTTCTAGGGATTATCTACAATATGCCAACGTTTCCGGTAGATACACATATTTTGAGACTATCTCAACGTTGGAACATTTCTGATAAGCGTAGCCCCTCAGCAGCAGAAAAGGATCTTGTTCTTTTTTTTGGAGATGCGAATTCTCCAAAACTTCATTTACAACTTATCTATTATGCTAGACATTACTGCCCGGCTCTCTATCATGATATAAATAAATGCAGAATATGTTGGCACTTAAGCAATTCCTGCAAAAAGCAATCTAAACCCCTTAAGAAATAAAGGTTTCTGTTTATTAAAACAGAAACGGTTCCACATAAAGCTTTCTCTCTGTATATATCGAGAATGAAATTTACTTTGCTTTCTAACGGAGAAATCTTTTAGACTGGGCAACTACTTACTACGTCGATATCGCAATTTTTTAATATAATGAATAAAAACGCTTCTAATAGGGTTAGTTCTAAAAAAGAACTCTCTGTTTGGTCGATCGGAGGATCTATTTTTGCTATGTTCTTTGGAGCAGGCAACATAGTATTTCCTTTAGCTCTGGGTTATCACTACCATTCACACCCCTGGTTCGCTTGTTTTGGAATGATGCTTACCGCGGTTTGTGTCCCCCTATTAGGTTTGTTTAGTATGTTGTTATATTCCGGAGATTATAAAAATTTTTTTTCCTCTATTGGAAAAATCCCTGGAATGGTTTTCATTATAGCAATTTTATGTTTGATAGGTCCTTTCGGAGGAATTCCTAGAGCAATTGCTGTATCACATTCAACTTTAGCTTCCTTATCGGATTCAAAAACAACTCTACTGCCTAATTTGCCTATTTTCAGTTTGATTTGTTGTGTTCTGATTTACCTATTTGCATGCAAACTTAGTAAACTCATCCAATGGTTGGGATCCGTATTTTTCCCAATCATGTTGACCACTCTACTTTGGATAATTTTCAAAGGGCTAACCATTCCTGCAAATCCCAGTTTCTTAGAATCTGCGAATGCCCGACAAGCCTGGTTAGCTGGAATTACAGAAGGCTTCAATACTATGGACCTTCTTGCAGCCTTTTTCTTCTGCTCCATTGTATTAATTTCTATACGACAAATGATAGCAAATGGAAATGCTGATGATGAAACACCTTTAAACTTTCAAAAAATCAATAAAAAAGACAAACGCACTTTAGGTTTAGCTTTTGCTTTGGCTGCGGCACTTCTCGGATTAATTTATTTAGGGTTTGCCCTATGTGCTTCTCGTCATGCAGGTTTGCTAACTCATGTAGGAAAAGGACAAATTCTGGGAAGAATTTCTGCTATTGCTCTTGGGCCAAATAGTTTATTGACTGGTGTATGTGTGTTTGTTGCTTGCTTGACAACAGAGATTGCTTTAGTTGGGATTGTTGCTGACTTTTTAGCCCGCATCATCTCATCAAAAAGAATGACGTATTCTAATGCAGTAATTTTCACTCTGATACCCTCATATCTAATTTCTATTTTAAACTTCGAAAATATCAGTCTCCTTCTATTGCCCCTACTACAGCTAAGTTATCCTGCATTAATCGCTTTGACTTGCGGAAGTATTGCTTATAAGTTGTGGAATTTCCGACACGTCCAAGCTTTGTTTTATTTAACCCTCTCTCTTACAATCGTTTTGCGATTGGTGAGTTGAGATAACGCTTGTATTTGCTAACTAGCATAACGTTATGGTTTTAAACGCTTTAGCTGGCTTTCGTCAAACAGCGATGGATTATCTCGCTACGAATCGCCAAGACATCGCTTTAGATTTTTCTGGAGATTGTTATAGCATCCGAATTCCCGATGAGGACTCTCCTGATGGGGATTGGGTCAGCACACTAAAATTTAGTGATATTGACAATCTAACTTTTGCTTCCTGCAGCTGTCCTGATGGGGATTGTTGCGTTCATTTAATGACCGCATTTTTCTCAGCTTACGACGCTCATGGGTGGCTACCTCTGCACTATAAATTCGAGAGATCTTTTTGGTATGCGTTGTTCTTAAAGTTATTCATAGAGGAATCGCATCTACGTGCTGATGGTGATAAACACTATTCTATAATATCTTCTCATGCAACTTTAGAGATTTCTGCGTTGTCTTCTGAAGCTTTTACAGAATGGCTGCCTATCATCCATCAATCTCCCGAGCCTAAAACTTATACTGAAAAAACTTTTCCTCAGTCTGTTTTATATCGCATAGCAAAATACTTTTTCTTCTCTTCTGAAGCAGGAGCACGCTTAGACCTTATTGAAAATAATCAGGGTTTCCCTACGCAATTTGCAATGCAATGGGAGGGTATCTCTTTAAAAGGAGAGATTTTAGATTTTGCAACTTTAGAAAACCTATTTCCAAAGATTAATTTTTCTCAAACATCTCTCCCTGGAAATTATAGTGATTTTTCTATAACCAAAGTACGTGTAGTCCCTGAAGAATCTAAAGTATACTTCACTGTCGAACCGATCGCACATAATCATGCAGGACAATCTATAACTGAAATTGGCTCTATCGGCTATATAGCAGGATCTCAACAAGTTATTCTGCCTTCGGAAGAAACCTTCGTTTCTATTTATGTAATATCCCTACTTCCTGAAACTCTAAAAAAACAAATATTATCCCTTCTGCATTATGATTCTGAAGAACGTCCAATCCGTTATTCTATCTATTTTTTAAGGGATTCTTCTATTTCCTTTTCAGCCTATCTAGATTCTCCTGGAGATCTAGAGAACGGGAAACTCATCTATCCCGACTTTTGTTATGTCCCTGAAAGAGGATTGTTTACAGTAAGGGGGCTACTCTCTCCTCAAATCTCATTCGTTGTTAAAGCAGATCAAGTTGAGGAGTTTTTAGATAATGAGGGGTTATTAATTCGCGAACCAGGATTTGAAGTATTTACTGATCGTGTTCCTGAAGGGCAGTTAACGTATAATATTACACAACAAGGTGTTTTACTATTCCATTACAACACTGGTGATCCTGCAGCTATAGATATTCATTATGGTCCTTGGACATACTATTCCGGGCAGGGATTTTTCTTACAAAGAAAAGCAGATCTAGAAATTCAGGATGGTTTGATTGTAGAGGCTGATCAAATTCCTAATTTCATTATGAAACATGAGGTCGTTTTAAGAACGATCTCCAACTTCTTTGCTCCTACACCACCTCTGAAAAATCTTTTCTTTGAAGTACATAAAGAAACTAAAGGTTCAGGATTGTGTTTAAAACCTGTATTTCAAGGTTTAGAAGAAGAAAATTGCCGACTATTTGGTGTTTTTCTTTATCGAGAAAATCTAGGATTTAACCTGCTTCCCACCCCCTTACAATCATTATGCTCTCTACCAAAGAAAATTCCTCCTGAGCAAGTTCCTGAGTTTATAAATCAAAACTTCCATAATGATAAGCTTGTTTTTGCAGATCCCCAACTTTGTCTTCCGGAAACATTCGAGCTTGTCATATTATCGATAACACGCCCTCATCCCTCATCGCCATTACATTTGCATTTAGAACTCAAAACCAACATTGGTTCTATACCCCTGGGGGTTGTGCTACAAGCATTGAAAAACAAAAAAGCTTTTGCTTTTACTAAAGCTGGATTCTTAAGTTTCCAACACTGCCTATTTCAATTCTTAAAACAATTTATCTCCGCTCAAAAATGTCTGATTTCTGAAAATACTGTAATTGCTACAGTGACAGATATTTTCAAATTAGACGCTTTAGCACCACTGTCTACGCATGAAAAAATTAATGCAAGTGCATCCGATTTAGCGTTTTTCTCTCAGCTTAAAGCAGCTTGTTTGCCGCCTATTCCACAAAATCTATTTTCTACAGATCATAAACTACGCCCGTATCAAAATAGCGGCTTGTTATGGTTATGGTTCTTGTATAACCACCGTTTATCTGGACTACTTTGTGATGAGATGGGGTTAGGGAAAACCCACCAAGCTACAGCGTTATTAGATATTGTTTTCCAATCTGCAGAACCTACAGAGCGGCCGAAGTTTCTTGTTGTCTGTCCCACTAGCGTATTGCCCCATTGGGAACACACACTAGCAACACATCTGCCTACAGTAAGTATTTTTGCTTTTCACGGTCCTAATAAACCTGAACAGCTTCCCCCTACTGACGTAATTATTACTTCATATGGGACCTTAAGACAAAATTACGCTAAGTTTTATAAGATTTCATTCACGGTAACGGTATTTGATGAAATCCACATGGCAAAAAATAAAAATAGCCAAATTCATAAGATTCTCTGCCGATTAGATTCTCAAATGAAATTGGGATTAACAGGAACTCCTATAGAAAATAACCTTCTTGAGTTCAAAGGTCTTTTAGACATTATTCTCCCTAATTATCTCCCGTCAGATGCTTTATTTAAGAAGTTATTCACGAAGAAAAATACCGCAGAAATAGATGACGAGATTATTCCATCACAAGATCTACTACTCAAATTAACTCGACCTTTCATCTTAAGAAGAACAAAAAAACTCGTTCTCCCAGAACTGCCTGAAAAAGTAGAATCGATAATTCCTTGTACGTTATCTCCAGAACAGAAAAAGCTCTATCTATCTACATTAAAAAGAGAAAAAGCGCAGATTCAACAACTGGAATCTCCAGAAGAACAGACAGTCAACTATCTCCATGTATTTGCCTTATTGAATCATCTCAAACAAATCTGCAACCATCCAGCAATCTTCTTTAAAAATCCTGACAAATACCGAGAACACGAATCCGGAAAATGGGAAGCTTTTGTTCGACTACTTCACGAGTCATTGTCCTCAGGATATAAGGTTGTTGTCTTTTCACAATACATTCATATGATTCGTATTATTATGTTATATCTCGAAGAGATTGGCGTAAAATATGCCTCTATTCAAGGAAAATCCTTAAATAGAAAAGAAGAGATAGAATATTTTACTACAGATCCTGAATGTCGTGTATTCGTGGGTTCATTACTCGCTGCAGGAACAGGAATTAACCTTACTGCCGGCAACGTCGTAATCATGTACGATCGCTGGTGGAATCCTGCTAAAGAAAATCAAGCTTTGGATCGTGTTCATAGAATAGGGCAAAAAAATACCGTATTTATCTACAAACTCATGACAGAGGACACGTTAGAAGAACGTATCCACTACCTCATTGAAAAGAAGATCCGTTTATTAGATAAAGTTATCTCCACTCAAGATTCTAATATTCTCCATATGTTAAATAGAGAAGATTTGATCACGATTCTATCGTATAAAGATGAACGCAATGGAGTGGACGACACAACAAATAGCATACCCGATGGCACTGAAGAGTCGCTTCTTTAAATAGAAGAAGTTGAAGAATATCTTATTCCGAAAGCTTCAAGTAACCGCGATAAGCAAACAAAGCACCGACAATGCCATAAAGATAAGCTCGGTTTTTAGGCCATGTCAACGTCAGTCCAGCATCTGTAGCAAATAAAAGAATAATCAAAGCAAAAGCTAAAAATCCTGCGCCTAAAAATAAGGCAACAAGAGGCCAATGCTGTAACCAATTCCAATCAGCTTCAGACTGTTCCGTAGGTTTTTGGAAAGTATTTTGATCACTAAGAACAGCTTCCCAATCCTCTGAAGAAACAGCAAAAAGATCTTCAGATTCTCCCTTTGTAGAGCCTTCTGGGAAAGAAATATGACATGAAGAAAACCCTCCCGAAGCTACCGGAGGATCTTGAAGAAATGCACTGCAATAGGGACACTGGGGCATATGCATAGATACGCTACCTTCACACTTCCAACATGTGCGCTGCATCTCTGCTTCTTTAGCAAATGGCATGGCAACCTACCTTCCCAAACTAGGATTTAATATAAAGAAACAGAAAGTTTCTTATATGTCGATTTGTACACACTACGACTAATTACAGTACATAACTTAAATTATAATTTCTATTGGGAAAAAATCAATGCTGAAAATTAATCTTTAGATCTAGAATAAGCAAAAAGCTCTTCATGAAATAATATTACGACCTAGCGTCTTAAAAAAGATCTTCTTAAGAACTTTTAAATTTCGATACTTATGAGAATTGGGAACAGAATATGAGTACAGATTTTGACTGTGTTGTTATTGGTGCTGGACCTGGGGGTTATGTTGCAGCGATTACTGCAGCGCAACAAGGATTAAAGACCGCACTTATTGAAGAACAACAGGCCGGAGGCACATGTTTAAATCGTGGCTGTATTCCCTCTAAAGCTCTATTAGTAGGCGCAGGTATTGTTTCCCAAATTAAACATGCCAAGCAATTCGGGATAAACATTGATGGTTATTCCATAGATTACCCTGCAATGGTCCAAAGAAAAAATACTGTCATTAATGGCATACGTCAGGGATTGGAAGGGCTCATACGTAGTAATAAAATTACTATTTTGAATGGCCGAGGATCCTTAATTTCATCCACTGAGGTAAGGGTTAAAGGTCAAGATACTACAGTTATCAAAGCTAAATATATTATCATAGCTACAGGGTCAGAATCACGTCCCTTCCCAGGAGTTCCTTTCTCATCTCGTGTGCTATGCTCAACGGGCATTTTAAACCTCACAGAACTTCCTAAAAAGCTCGCCATTATCGGCGGAGGTGTTATTGGCTGTGAATTTGCTTCTCTGTTCAATACTTTAGGAGTAGAAATCACTATCATAGAAGTCGCTGATCAAATTCTTTCCGTGAATAATGCTGATATTTCTAGAACCATGTTGGATAAGTTTTCACGCCAGGGAATTCGCGTGCTTACTAAAGCGTCCATTGGACATTTAGAAGATATTGGTGACAGAGTAAAAATTACTGTGAATGATCAGACTGAAGAATACGATTATGTTCTAGTTGCCATTGGGCGTCAATTCAACACTACGGACATTGGATTGGATAATGCTGGAGTGATTCGCAACGAGCGTGGTATTATCCCTGTAGATGAGACTATGAGAACCAACGTCGCAAATATCTTTGCTATTGGAGATATCACAGGAAAATGGTTACTTGCTCACGTTGCTTCCCATCAGGGAGTTGTTGCAGGTAAAAATGCTGCAGGCCACAACGAAGTTATGGATTATTCAGCAGTACCTGCAGTAATTTTTACCTTCCCAGAAGTTGCTATGGTAGGTCTTTCTTTAGAGGCTGCCCAACAACAAAGCATTCCTGCGAAACTCACTAAGTTCCCTTTTAAAGCTATTGGCAAGGCAGTAGCTATGGCAGAAGCTGATGGCTTTGCGGCTATTATTAGCCATGAATCTACACAACAGATTCTTGGGGCTTATGTAGTAGGCCCTCATGCAGCATCATTAATTGCAGAAATGACATTAGCAGTACGTAATGAGCTAACTCTACCTTGTATCTATGAGACTATACATGCTCATCCAACTCTTGCTGAAGTTTGGGCAGAAAGCGCCCTATTAGCAACAAACCACCCTCTACACTTACCTCCTCCAAGACTATGAATGAAGCTTCCGATGAAACACAAAAACCTCAACAAGGTAAACGTTTCGCCGAGCGCCTTCCTAAATGGCTAAGGCAAGTTTTACCTAAAGGTTCAGTCTTTGCCCATACAGATGCCACTATAAAGCGCACGGGAATGGCTACAGTATGTGAAGAGGCCTTATGTCCTAACCGCACGCGTTGCTGGTCAAGAAAGACAGCAACATACCTAGCTTTAGGAGATGCGTGCACTAGACGATGTGGCTTTTGTAACATCGATTTTACGAAAAAACCCCTACCCCCTGATCCTGAAGAACCTCAAAAAATTGCAGAATCAGCAAAAATTCTTCAGCTTAAGCACATTGTTTTAACCATGGTAGCTCGTGATGATCTAGAGGATGGTGGCGCAAGTTGCTTAGTTCGCATTATTGATACCTTACATCAGGAACTTCCAGAGTCTACTGTAGAAATGCTAGCTTCAGATTTTCAAGGGAATGTTGATGCTCTACATACATTGTTAGATTCAGGATTAACTATTTATAATCATAATGTGGAAACTGTTGAACGGTTAACACCTGTAGTACGACATAAAGCAACATATCGCAGATCTTTATTTATGTTAGAGCAGGCAGCGCTGTATCTTCCTGATCTTAAAATCAAATCGGGAATTATGGTCGGGCTTGGAGAACAAGAAAGTGAAGTAAAACAAACATTAAAAGATCTTGCCAATCACGGAGTAAAAATCGTCACTATAGGACAATACCTACGTCCTTCTAGATTACATATACCGGTAAAAAGCTATGTCACTCCCGAAACTTTTGATTACTACCGTACAATGGGAGAGTCTTTAGGGCTCTTTGTTTATGCAGGACCTTTTGTCCGCTCTAGTTTCAATGCTGATATCGTTTTACATGACTTGGAAAATAAACACTCTGAAATGACGAAAATTTCGAACTAGTCTCCATCTTCGTGCTTATTTTTTTAAAACCAGCTTTGTTTATAAACGTCTTTTTTAGATCTAAACTTGTATAACTATAACCTTATATAAAAGAGTTTTTACGATCTCATGTTGATAGAAATCAAAAACATATTTATTGTTTAATGTTCACGATTGGCACTAATCCCCCCTTTTGTTATGGTGAGTAAAAAGGTATGCGTGGGTTATGTTTCGTAGTTCTATTTCTTGGTGCTTATTCTTTGTAATGACCTTATTTTGCTGTACAAGTTGTAACAGCAGATCGCTAATCGTTCATGGGCTTCCAGGAAGGGAAGCTAATGAGATTGTCGTTCTACTTGTTAGCAAAGGAGTCGCTGCTCAAAAGCAACCACAGGCTGCAGCTTCTACAGGAGGAGCCTCTACCGAACAGCTCTGGGATATTGCTGTTCCCGCTGCGCAAATTACCGAAGCTTTAGCAATTTTAAATCAAGCTGGCCTTCCTCGTATGAAAGGGACGAGCCTCTTAGACCTATTCGCCAAGCAAGGTCTTGTTCCATCAGAAATGCAGGAAAAGATCCGTTATCAAGAAGGTCTTTCCGAGCAAATGGCCTCTACTATTAGAAAGATGGATGGAATTGTAGACGCTAGCGTACAGATTTCTTTCACAACAGAAGCTGAAGACAACCTTCCTTTAACAGCCTCCGTCTATATCAAACATCGTGGAGTTTTAGATAATCCAAATAGCATCATGGTTTCTAAAATTAAGCGATTAGTTGCCAGTGCTGTTCCAGGTCTTTCTACAGAAAACGTTTCCGTTATTAGTGATCGCGCCTCTTATAGTGATATTACTATTAATGGTCCTTGGGGACTATCCGATGAAATCGATTATGTCTCCGTATGGGGAATTATCTTAGCGAAATCTTCATTAGGTAAATTCCGTCTTATCTTTTATTTCTTAATACTTACCTTATTCGTTATCTCTTGTGGATTACTTTGGGTAATTTGGAAAACGCATACATTGATTCTTTCCTTAGGTGGAGCAAAAGGTTTCTTCGACCCTTCTCCATATTCTAAAGTTGCCCTAGAAGCTAAGAAACCTGAAGAAGGTACTGGAGAGAAAAAAGAAGGACAACCAACGCAACCTAATCAAGAGGAAGCGGAAGGTCCTAAAGACAATGCACCAGAGGCATCAGAAGGAAACGAAGAAAATGAGGATGTCTAGTGACCGCCAACACTTTTGGAACTTTAAACATCTTGATGAAGTATTCCAAAGAGGATGACCTTGCAAATTTTCTTCCGGAAAATCTCCTAGTCACGCCCTCGCACCATGAGGATATTCCTCTAAGTTCTTTATCTTTTACCATGTGCTGGTTAGCGACAATTCATCCTTCATGGATTAGCGTAGCTATTAAAGACTTCCCAGAAGTAATACAAAGCCAGTTACTCTCTTGGTTGCCAGACTCTTTAATTCAGGAATTAACTCCACTACTTCCAAAGATTTCCATTGCGAAGCAACGTTGCTCTAATTTCGGAGCTTTCTACCTATTAGATATGTTGAGCAAAAAAATCCGTCCTCCAGGAATTACTGAAGAGATATTTCTTCCACCTTCGCCGTTCAATGCTATGCTGTATTACTCAGGAACGACAAAGATGACATTGATTAATTGTTTAGGATTATTCGCTATAGCAAAAGAACTAAGAAATATTGTTGATAAAGTGATCATCGATCGTGTACATAAAGTCCTCTCTCCTACGGAACAACTGTTTCTATCTTATTGCCAATCACATCCTATGAAACACCTTGAAACAACTGAATTTTTAGTTTCTTGGGATAGCGATAATGATTTCCGTAATTTTATTCACAAACAAGGCTTACAGTTTCTTGCTATAGCATTAGCAAAAGAAGATGCCTCCTTCCTTTGGTATTTTCTACGTAGGTTGGATATCGGCCGGGGATATATTTTTGAACAAGCTCTACGAAAATCTTATGAACACTCCCATAGTGACTATTTTAAGAGCCAGTTAGAATTATGTATTAAGATCTTAGTACAATAAGACCTCTATAACTCAGAGCATGAAATAGCATAAAGAGACTTTCTTTTTCTCCTTGCGTATGAGTCGATTGTTAATAATAAGGAATTAAAACAACAAAAGAAGGAGCAGCGTTTCCTCCCTAAACTTTAAGAAATCTCAGGGTTTTCTACGCTGTCAAATAGATGAAGTTTTTTAGTTTAATTTTTAAACATGATGAAGTCGCACCGAATAAAAAAATCCTTTCTCCTGAGGCTTTTTCAGCTCTGCTTGATGCTAAAGAACTCCTAGACAAAACAAAAGAAGATAGTGAATCTTACACTAATGAAACAAAACAGGAGTGTGAGGTGCTTCGTAAAGAAGCTAAGGATCAAGGATTCAAAGAAGGCAGCGAACAATGGAGCTCTCAGCTTGCTTATTTAGAAAAAGAAACTCATGATCTTCGTAATAAAGTTAAGGAAGCTCTTGTTCCTTTAGCAATTGCTAGTGTGAAAAAGATTCTCGGTAAGGAATTAGAAATTCATCCCGAAGCGATAGTTTCTATCATTGCCAAAGCATTGAAAGAGCTCACCCAACATAAAAAAATTATTATTCACGTAAATCCAAAAGATCTCCCAATTGTTGAGCAAAATCGTCCTGAGTTGAAGAAAATTGTCGAGTACGCTGACACTTTAATCATTGCCCCTAAAGCTGATGTTACCCAAGGGGGTTGTGTTATAGAAACAGAAGCTGGTATTGTAAATGCTCAATTGGATGTACAATTAGCTGCTTTAGAAAAAGCGTTCTCTACTATACTAAAACAACAAAATCCTGTAGATGAACCTCAACCTAAGCAACAAGCACCTGCAGATAAAGCTCAGGGCAAGCAAGAATAAAGGTATTTGACATCATGCGTTTCATTTTTCGTACTTTCCTTTGTATGTTTATCTTGAGCGCACCGTGGTGTTTTGCAGATACCTACGATTCGTCTTGTCCTTCTCGCTGTAATCCTCCTAAACCTACAGAATTGTCGATAGCTGCTCAACAACCTGAGGTGAAGAAAACTTATCCTCAGCCGACTTTCCGAGAAAGAGTAACTGCTAATGATGTGCTTCCTCAAGAACATCTTTCTGAAGGGAGTTTTTCAGATACATATCCGGATCTGACAACACAGGCAGTTATCTTAATTTTCTTAGCATTATCACCTTTCCTCGTGATGTTGCTAACATCATACTTAAAAATTATCATTACTCTTGTTCTATTAAGGAACGCTTTGGGTGTTCAGCAAACGCCCCCTAGCCAGGTCCTTAATGGCATAGCATTGATTCTTTCTATTTATGTGATGTTTCCTACAGGAGTTGCTATGTACAACGACGCTAGGAAAGAGATACAAGGAAATACCATTCCCAGAGATTTATTCTCTGCAGAAGGCGCTGAAACTGTTTTCGTAGCGTTGAATAAATCTAAAGAACCTTTACGATCCTTTTTAATACGCAATACACCGAAAGCTCAGATCCAAAGTTTCTATAAGATTTCTCAGAAAACGTTTCCACAGGAGATCCGTGAGCATATGACCGCCTCGGATTTCGTGATTATTATTCCTGCTTTTATTATGGGGCAGATTAAAAATGCTTTTGAAATTGGCGTTCTAATTTACCTACCGTTTTTTGTGATCGACCTAGTCACAGCGAACGTTTTGGTAGCTATGCAAATGATGATGCTTTCCCCATTATCTATTTCGCTACCATTAAAATTACTTCTTGTTGTGATGGTGGATGGTTGGACGTTATTACTTCAAGGTCTCATGATTAGCTTTAAATAGGGATATGCCGTGATAGCACTTGCCGCAAGCTTTAAATCCATGCTCTTTGAGTATTCATATCAGTCATTGTTACTGATTTTGATTATCTCTGCGCCTCCTATTATCCTTGCCTCTATTGTCGGTATCATGGTCGCAATTTTCCAAGCCGCAACGCAAATCCAAGAGCAAACATTTGCTTTTGCTATCAAACTCGTTGTTATTTTTGGTACCTTGATGATTTCCGGAGGATGGCTAAGCAATATGATTTTCCGTTTTGCCTCTCAGATCTTCCAAAACTTTTATAAATGGAAATAAACAGCTATGGCAATCTCTTTACCAGAGCTTGTTTCTGTTTTTGGTTCTTCATATCTTGATTATATTTTGCAAAAGCCTCCAGCTTACGTATGGAGCGTATTTTTGCTTCTTTTATCTCGATTACTTCCTATATTTGCTATTGTTCCCTTCCTAGGAGGCAAGTTATTTCCAGCACCTATTAAAATAGGTATTGCGCTTTCTTGGGTGGCTATTATTTTCCCTAAGGTGCTGATGAGCACGCATATTGCAAATTATCTAGACGATGATGTCTTCTATATTCTCATTGTCAAGGAACTTTGCATAGGTACGTTAATTGGTTTCATCCTATCTTTTCCTTTCTATGCTGCCCAGTCTGCAGGATCGTTTATTACCAACCAACAGGGTATTCAAGGCTTAGAGGGAGCAACATCACTGATCTCCATCGAGCAAACTTCTCCTCATGGAATCTTCTATCATTACTTTGTAACTATTGTCTTCTGGCTTTCTGGAGGACATAGGATTGTTTTAACACTTTTATTGCAATCTCTGGAGATAATCCCTATTCATAAGTTTCTCCCTATGGAGATGATGTCGTTAGATGCGCCAATTTGGATTACGCTAATTAAAATGTGTCAGCTATGTCTTATTATGACTATCCAACTTAGCGCTCCAGCAGCAGTAGCCATGCTCATGTCTGATTTATTCTTAGGAATCATCAATAGGATGGCCCCACAAGTTCAGGTTATCTATCTTCTTTCTGCTTTGAAAGCCTTCATGGGTCTATTATTCCTAACTCTTGCCTGGTGGTTCATAGTCAAGCAAATCGACTATTTCACTTTAGCTTGGTTTAAAGAAGCTCCCATCATGCTTTTAGGATCCAGCCCTAAAGTTCTATAGGAAAGGAACTTTCTAAAATAACGATAGTTATAGAAAAAATAGAAATACAGCGCGGAAAAGCTACCCGAGTTAAGCAGCTTTTCTCGCTAAAATTCCTCTAGATTATAGAGGTTTTTGAGAAGAGTCATTGCTCTTATTGTCTTTGTTATCTCCAAGTAAAACAAGAATCAAACACAAGACTAAAAATGATAGTGTAAAAGGGAAGACGTTCAGAAGAAAGAATAGCAATAAACCACAAAGAAGAGCGTTCTTTGCAGGGCCGTTCTTGGCGTAGTAGCTTTGAAGATTTTTCAAAACAGTACGAATCTCAGGATAAAAACCTAGCACCACACCACAGGCGACGAATAAGCCTCCAACCCAAGATACAAAATCAGTAATAATACCAACTAGGACTAGTGCTCCACTAATGGCTTCGCGAGCGTGATGAGAAAAGAACCTCTTCATTCTTCCCACTTTAGGATTGGCATGCAAATCCTTCACCTTACGCTTCAAAGACTCAAACTGAGAGGACGACTCTTTCGAAGAAGAGTTTTCTTTTGGTGTCTCATCTGCCATGGCCTTACCTTTAAAAATCTTTTTTTATTTAAAAATACTTATAATACACAATTATCAAAAAAAATATTTAAAGATAAATAAGAAATTTCTAATTATAATTTACTACTCTTTGGAGAACAGCGACATCGAGAAACAGTGCCTGTTTCTGGATCAATAAGATAAATATAATCTCCAGCACTTCCTAATGTAAAATCGAAGATCTTTTTATTCAGCAGTGGAAGTAAGTCATATTGAGAGAGAAGAACCTGGGTTTTATCCCTTAATTCCATACGAAAATCGGTGCGTGTTTTAAACAGCTCTAAAGCTGCTGCCTCTCCATGCTCTTGAATAGACTGTTCTTGACGTTTTACACTTTCCCAGATTCCCCCACGAAGAGCGTCTAGCTCCCGGCATGCAACCGGGTGATCTATAATAGCTTCTAAAAGCAAAGGGTCAGCAAATATTAGATTTAATTTAATTAAACCTTGGGACTTTTCCTCATAGTGAAGAAAGTTCAGAAGAGATTGGGTTGTTTTAGAACCACGCAGCATTGTGTAGAGAATATCTGCTTCTTGAGAGGGTAGGGTGAGAGTCTCGATAACATCGGGACCGAACTTTTTCCCTCCCTCTAGAATTTCTGTTCTTTTACCTAGCAAAGCTTCGGTAATTGCATATTCTGATCCTGGAGGGACACATCCGGTATCTACATAAACACGTTTTAACAAGCGCACAAATATCGCATGCCAAGACGCTGGATCTGCATAATGTTCCGGAGATTCTTGCATGAGAGCATAGAGGTTAAATCGAGAGTTATTCGGTGGTCGTGAAAATGGTACTTTTAGAAGACGGTATTTACGTTTTTTCTTAGTAGCTACCTTTGCTGTCTTTTTTGGAGAAGAAATCTCTTCGTCTTTAGATATCTTCTCTACAGCGGAAATCTTTTTAGATTTTTCCTGATATTCCACTTCGGCACATGCTGAACGCTGTGCGGTAAAGAGATTCTCATTACTTTCAATAATCCGAGAACATACGCAACGCTTCCTCGCATTTACAGCATCAAAAGATACCATTGAAATTAAGGAAGCCAGACATAATAAAGTAAAAATGTAAGACTGCATAGCTATTTCCCCAACGCGAATTGGTACGACAATATCCGCTCACTACCCTCAGGGAAACTCCTATGAATTACTATCAGTAATCTCTCCGGAAGTTCCTGATCCCCGGTGTTCCTCTGAGGAACAATATCTATTTTCGAGACGTTATCTAAAAGTAATGCCGTTTCTACCTTAGTATGATTTCGCAAACTGCGTATTTGTAATTCTAATCGGCCTAGACTTTGATGATAGTATAGAGAGCCGGCGACTTCTCCGGCAAGCTCAGGATCTCGATACACACCTCGATCAAAAACTACTGAGCATAAAGCTCCTGGGATCTCTTCAATGTGGGATGTCGCACAAAATACCGTTCGCAATTTTTTATAAGCGTAGCTTTCCTGTAAAAAAGTTTTGTAAACACGCTCATTGCGTCTGTTAGAACAAAACATCTGCCTTTGCCAAAACCCCAAAACACTAAAAAGCAGGGCAAACAGGGTTATGGATACTAGAACTTCCATAAGCAGGAAGGACCGCTTCCTTTTTTTTGAGGATGTTATATTACTACGCATACGCTTCTTTGCACGGACGTTGTATATTTTTGATTAGGGAAAATCTCGATGACAACATCTGCAAAACATGCTTTTACAATGTTAGCCTCTACACGCACTCCCTTACGAATATCCATAGAATATACATAGGGAACACGAATTTCATTTCCTTGACTCGTATAAACAACACAGGAAAGCTCTCCAGAACCCGATGTGGGAAAATTTCCATTGAGCATTTGCTCCCGCATGTTATCTTCAACAGCAAAAAAACAATTATCAATCACAGCGGGCAACTGTAGATTAACAATATCGTCTTCAAAAGATCTACGAACGCCACAATAAAAACGGATGCAGGGCATTAGCACTAGACAAACTAGTGATAACGACAGCAATACCTCTATCAGCAGAAAACTCCGCTTTGATCTTTTTTTATGAAGCGTCATAGGGATCTCTATCCGCGCTTACTATTTGTTCCCGCGGCTCTTTGAGAAAAGACTATCAAATCATCACCCTGATCATTGAGTTTTACAACGATGTCTTCTCCCCAAGCATCTTTCAATAATTTCTTCCCGTCTTTGCACCATGCGGCTCCTTCAAGAACAGATTCTTTCTGATCTACGATCTCTCTTAGAGACGCTCCTCCAGTTGCATACTCCATCATTAGGATGTCGTAGACTTTGGCACAATTTTGCTCTGATTGAAAAACTTTCCCTTTTTGAATGCTGCCGCGCATATTAAAAGCTAAAGCTCCTCCAACAATACCGATCAATGTGATAACAACCATCATCTCGATTAATGTGATGGACTGTTTACGTTTTTGTTTTTTCATAACTTTTGCCCTGTTTGTTCTATAAAATTTGAATATTGCTTGTTAGCGGGATAAGTATTGCCAACATAATAATTCCTATAATTCCTCCAAGAAACACAAGGATAACTGGTTGGCACCATGAGGTTATCCAGGTTAGTGTTTTTTGGGTATCTTCATTATAAATATGAGCGACATGCCCCAACACATCAGCAAGCTCTCCGGATTCTTCTCCTAAAGAGACCATGCCTAATGCTAATTTCGGCACCCAAGGTCGTTTTGCTAATTCTTTACTTAATGAGCTTCCCTCGATAACGGCGTGGATTATTTGTTTCATGTCCTCACGCAACATATCGTAAGGAACCGCCCCACAGCCTAACTCTAGTCCTTCTATCAGCGTCCCTCCACCGCGAAGAATCGCTGAAACTACTGAACAAAATCTGCTAAATCCTAATTTGATAAAGAATTTCTTCACCCCGGGAATTGAAAATAGGGTTTTTTCAAACCATTTTTTCCAAAAGGGTTTACGTCGTGTGACGGCTATACCCGCTATCCCAGCTCCTAATGTCGCAAGAAGAAGATACTTATACTTACAAACAAAATCGCTAAGACCAAATACTATAGATGTAAGTGTGTTAGGCTCCATATTCTCAAATGTCTCTTTCAAAGAGGGAATGACTCCTGTGAGGAAAAAGAGAATTACAGCTACAGAAAACACAAGTAAAACTATTGGGTAGCTAAGAGCTGCCATAAGCTTCTTAGACATTTGCTCACGTTCTTCTAGAACAACGATAATGTTTTGCAGACATCCTTCTAAATTACCGACACTTTCTCCAGCGAGGACAGCGCTGCGATAAAAATTATCAAAAATATCAGGATACGCTGCCATTGCCTGTGACAAAGATCCTCCCGAACGCAAATTTTCCATGAATGCCGTCAATAATCCTGACATTCCCTGTCCCTGATACTGATCTCGAAGGGAAGATAAGCTTTCATATAGAGGTAATCCTGAACGAAGAAGAAGAAGCATCTGTTTTGAGAAGATGATCAGCTCGCTATTTTTTATCCGTACACGACGTGGAGGCACTTCCCGAATAGAGAGTAGCTTTACCCCCTGTTGGGCAAGTTTTTCTCTTGCTTCTTGAATATGTAATGCTTCTAACCAATCTTGTTTACGTCGTTCTTTTGCATTGAGGTAGGTATAGCGATAGCGTGGCATATCTTTATCCCCTCCTTAGTCATACCGTTTCGTAACACGGAATACTTCTGCTAATGTTGTCTCTCCCGACAACGCTAAAGCAACTCCATGTTGCAGTAATGGACGAAATCCCTTGTGTTCAGCGTGTTCTCGCAATACATGATAGGGTTTATGCATGGCAATTTCAGAACGTAAAGCTGTATCAGGATGTAGGAATTCGTAAATTCCCTGACGTCCTTTATATCCTGAGCGAAAACAATGAGAACATCCCTTTCCACGATATAGCACGACATCGGGATCTTGACCTATAGACTCTAAGAATACCCGTTCTTGAACATCTGCTGCGCATTGCTCCTTACAATGGGGGCAGATTTTCCTTACTAATCTTTGTGCAACAACACCGATGATTGTTGCTGATAATAAGTAAGGCTCTACTCCCATATCTAAAAGACGGGGAATCGCAGAAACTGCGTCATTAGTATGCAACGTGCTTACAACAAGGTGCCCTGTTAGCGCTGCTTGTATAGCAATTTCTGCTGTTTCCTGATCACGAATTTCTCCAACCATCAAAACATCCGGATCTTGACGTAATAAATGTCTTAAACCGCAAGCAAATGACAAACCAATCTTTGGCTTCACTGCAATTTGAGCTATCCCAGATAGCTTATACTCAGGAGGATCTTCTATTGTCATGATATTGGTAAAAGGTCCTGAAAGATGTTGGATAACACTATAAAGTGTTGTTGTTTTTCCACTTCCCGTAGGGCCTGTTACTAAAAGTATCCCCTCAGGAACTGCAATCACCTCTTTAAAAGAATTTTCGATATCTTTAGGCATTTGCAATCCGGAGATATCTAAAATCACATTACGCTTATCTAAAATCCTAAGAACAACGCGTTCGCCATAAATTACAGGAACGGTGCTGACACGCATATCAATTTCCTGACCACCTATTTGGATTTTTATTCTTCCATCTTGAGGGAGACGATGCTCCGCAATGTCCATCTTCGCTAATACTTTAATCCTAGTGATTAATGCTGAACGTAGATGCGCGGGAGGAGAATGCCGATCGTGCAAAACTCCGTCTATACGGTAGCGAATGCGTAAAGAATCTTCCAAAGGTTCAAAATGAATATCCGAGGTGCGTTCCTCAATAGCCTCTTTTAAAATCAGGTTTAAAAAGCGTACGACAGGGACAGAATCCGTACTTTCTAAAAGATCTTCCTCTTCATTTATTTGAGCGGAGTCGCCTTCTTTCATGCTTAACAGCATATCAGACGCCTTCCCCTCTAAATTCGAGTAGATCTTTTGTAAACTCTGTAAAATATCTGTCTCATCTTTAAGAACGAAAAGCACAGGCTTTTTTATAAGCAGCTGCACTTCATCTTTCGCCATGAGTGAAGTAATCTTCGCATAAGCTATCGTTACACTATTTTCCTGCTCTTGTATTGGCAACAAACAATGCTTCTTTAAAAAGCTGTAGGGCAGAGCGTTTAAAAGCTCTTGAGATAGTAGAGTTTTACCGGCCGTCATACTCTAGCCCCTCTACTTGAGACGCTGGTAGTTCTATGGCAGAAATCAGTTCTAGTTTTTTATGTGCCGCTTTTGCAGCCTCTTCTCCAGCGAATAGTGCTTTACGAAATTCAGTATTTTCTCCAGGACGTGAAGAAAGAATAGCTTCTTCATGACGCTCTTTTTTCTCTACAGGATTATCAAGAATTTTCGGAGTGATGAATACAAACATTTCTGTTTGACTATCAGATGTAGAATTCATCCCGAATAACTTCCCTACACCAGGAATCTCCCCAAGGAAAGGAATACCATCTTGAGCATCAGAAGCATGCTTACAACGTAAACCTCCGATAATTACCGTTTCTCCATCAGGAATACGCACTTTATTGGTGATATTACGTCGAGTAACATCAGGACGCTCATTAGTATTTTTCCCTGTAGTATCAAAGGTAATGTCCGTCTCTAAGGTAATATAGCTTTTCCCATCTTCCTCGCCTACATTAATTACAGGAAGCATTTTGATCATAATTCCGTATTGAGCACGATTATACTGAGCTTTTTCCTTATCTGCGGAAATTGCTATCGACATTTCTTCCACAATTGCAATTCTTGCAGGAGTTTGGTTCATTGTCACAACAGAGGGACTTGCATTTATGCGTACATCTTCTTGAGCCATTAAAAATTGATAAGCAAGATCATAGCCGGGAATCAAAGAAGATCCGGTGCTTCCTTTGAATAGAAACTCTAAGATCCCCGAGCTTGTCCAAGAGACAGCTGCGGATGTTTTCTTACAAACTTCTTCTCCAAGTCTTAAAAGATTTAATCCTGCCTTACGCTGATTGGAAAGCTTTCTTTCAAATAGCAAAACTTCGATACGAACCATTTTCTTAGGCACATCGAGTTTTTTTAATAACATCTTAATTCTAGGGAGAGCTTCTTTCTCTACAACCATGATCAAAGTGCCGGTCTTAGAATCTGCTATGAAGTTCCCATATTTCACAGAACCTTCTTTAGCGGTTCCCACTGAAGATGTATCGATATGTATCGTAGAAGCAGCTTCTCTTAGCATAGTTTCAGAAGAAGCAAGCGCACCCCCTTCCTTACCTGCAAAAACATCGTGTACCTGAGATAGTAATACTGCGAGTTCTTGAGGATCAGAGTGCTTCACACTATACCAAAAGACAGTTTTGTCTGTGGGGTTCTCAATCCCCTCTTCAAGATCTTTAATCAAATCAATTGCTTGATGAACTAAAGTAGCTGTACCACTTAAAAATAAAGAGCGTCCTTGATGTTGTAGAGGAACAACTTTAAGACCGAGGTTTTCCTCGTCTCCCTCTTTAGTAATATCTTCTCGAAAAGCTGCCTTAAGAATAGAGATCATTTCAGAAGCTTCTATCTTTGTTAAGGGAACAACGCGATATTCCTGACGAACGCTATCTTCTTGGATAAAATCGTAAATTTTAAGAAGCTCGCTAATTTCCCCAACAGAGCCAAACACCCATAATTTCCCTCCAAAAAGATCAATATGCGTGGTGTCAAGATTAGCAAATTTTCTTAAGATATGCTGATCTGCACGAACGTCGATATTTTTCGAGTTTAACACATAACCGATATAGGAAGTTGAGGGGAGTAAATCTAAATCCTTTCTAGAAGAAAAGACTCCAGCAACCCCACAGCCCTCTTTATGAGTTATATAGAGCTCTTTAATCCACGGGCTTACCTGACGCACACCAATACCAAGACGTGTTAGCAATTGGGTGAGACACTCTTCAAAACCCTCTTTGGGAACAGTAAATTTTGATAGCGCTGAGACTTTAATCGATCCAATATCTTGAGGCACTAGATAAACAATGTTATCTTCTCCGTAATCAGAAACTAAATTATAAATTGTCGTCTCAGGATGATGCCACAAGGCGTAATCATCAGGATTTTCTCCTCTTTCGCGAATCTCTGCTGACCAAAGATTTTCTATATGCTTAATTTGCTTTTTAACCTCTGCCAGCTTACTTAGAAGCTCTTTCCATCGCATTTCGTCTTCACATCCTGATGCTCGTAAAGCTGCAGCCTCGTCGTAAAGATTTTTCAGCTGAAGGTTGCACTCCTTCATATCCGCATTGAATGAAGCCAGCCCAAGGGAACTATCTATAAAATCTCTGGATTTTTCTAAGGACGCGGCTTTTTCCGAAATAGTCAAAGCTAAACCAGGCACGCAACATGCCAGTCCCGATAAACCAAAGAAATAAACTAAAGGATTACGCAAAAAACGCATTTAAGATCCCCCACGATTGGTTCCCTCACCGCCTACAAGTGGTTGTCGTCCTGGAGACACCTCTTCTTTAGCGGAAGAGGATCCAGAATCAAAACCCTGTTTTAAAGGCAGTGTCACAGACTCTACTAACGTCCTTTGTGCATTAAATACATGAGCACGAACGACAAACTCTCTAGAATCTTTTTCTAATTTATCAAAAACCAATAACGGCCCTTGAGTCTTTCCTGAAAGGTAGTCTTCTAACTGTTCTTTGCGAGAAATTTTCTCCCAAGTTTTTCCGGTGTAGACCACCCAATCATCGGGAGAAAGGATCATCCTTTGTCCCCCTGCTTGTATAATAGGACGGGACCAGGAACGCATCCCAACAAATTCAAATTCCTTAACGATCTCAGTAATCTCTATAGGAGAACTCATGGTTTTTACTAAACTCATGGACTGATGGGATGTTCCCCCTACGTTCCACAGCTCTATCACCATGACTTTTTCGTCTATTTTCTTAACTTCTAATAAAGGTGCCTGAGAACTCTCTCCTCGAAACTCCCCACAGGTTTGCCAGCAATTTCCATCCCAAAGCAAAACATCCCCGACAGTAAGATAACGGCTATAATTCTCATCAGATAGCGAGACGAAGTCTACGCGTTCCTTAACAGCCTTATCGGCATAATCGGCCCCACCATGCATCAAAAGGAACTTATCACTCCCCACACGACGAATCTTTTGTTTCACAGGGAAACTCGCATCCACACGAATGCCGCCAATTTCCCAAGATTCCAAGCCTTTAGCGGGAGCAGTCAAAAATAAGGTCTCCCTCTCCTTCGGAGAGACAACTAATTCCCTATTTACGCCCATTAAACGCACTTTTACTTCTATACGGTTATCTACACTCAAAGGACGACATTCCAACCACAAGTCTGTAGGCTTCCCTTCGGGACTAAAAGTAAACATCCCACCATCAGGGGAAGGAATAACCTGTAAATATATTTTTTCATTAGCTCCAGCCACGCAGGAATCTTTAGAAGTAGCCAGTTCTAAAAAAAATTTGCCTCCAAAAGCATCGGGACGCTTATTGCTCCCTAAAAACACGAGCTCCTGCCTAAGATCAGGGAGTCTTTCCCTAAGCTCGGGAAACTCTAGAGACCAGATCCCTGAAGAGACGTTTTGAGCCATAGGAAACGTCTTTTGTTTTCCGTTCGCACCATCGAATTTCAAAGAAATACTATAAAGATTTTCTAAATGATTCGGGGCTCCACACACCATCCAGAGTAAAGCAGCGATACTTATCAGACTGTAGCCTATCGAAAAAAGCTGGTGCATATTAGAAACAAACTAAAAATAAAGTTATAAGATAACCGATTAGAGAAAAAAAATCAATTTATACAAACAAAAGTAACAGTGTTTAACATTAAAAAATAATTAAACAAAGAGAGAATGCTTTTATAAGAAAACTAACTCCGTAGACACGGGTCGATCAGTTAAACTAAAATTTTTATTACCATCTATCAATACTGTATCTTCGATACGTATGCCTCCGATTCCCGGGAAATAAACCCCAGGCTCAACGGTAACGGTCATTCCAGTTTCTAAGGTGGTTGTGCCAGATTTTGGAGAAAGCTGGGGATATTCGTGGATGTTCCTTCCCACACCATGCCCTACGCCATGACAAAAATATTCTTCAATTTCGTATTTTCTTAATATACGAGCGGCCTCTTCATGAATATCCAGACATAGAGCTCCGGCACGACACAATTTCATAGCAGCTTGCTGCGCTTCTACAACCGCGGGATAACTTTCAACAAGACGTGTATCGGGACGGCCCCACGCCACTGTTCGTGTCATATCCGAACAATAGCCCTGATATAAAACTCCTATATCAATCAGCACGATATCTCCCTTGCGCAAGGCTCTATCTGTAGGAACTGCGTGGGGAAAGGCAGAATGATGACCAAAAGCTACAATTGGAGAAAATGAAGGCCCTTCAGCACCAGCTTTAGCCCAAAACACACGAAGCAAGCGTACAACTTCCTGTTCTGTTATACCCTCTTGCAATACGGAAAGAACATGATCATATCCTTCGGAGCCTAAAGCAGCTGCTTGACGCATTTTTTCTATTTCATCTGCGGATTTTATGCTGCGCAATTTTTCTGTAAATAATGTTGTAGGGACCCAAGAACAAGAAGCATTTTCTCTTTCTTGATATCTGTGATACGAGGTGTGAAGGCTATCAAAACCTAGAGTTTGATAAGTTGTTGTTTCAAGATAGGGAAGAAGGAATTCTGCTATATTTCTATCACAAAACACAAGAGAAGGTCCTTGAAGATCTGCATAGAGATCTTTATCCATACGATAGACGAAGAAAACCGCCTCATTCTTACCTATGAGCAGCGTTCCTGTGGTTACTTTATCTCCGAGAAAATATGCAAGATCCTCACTTCTTTCTACGACAAATCCATCTATACCATAATCTGTAAGAGCTGCTTGCGCTCTAATCAAACGATCTTGGAACATAATTTACTCCTTAATAAAATCCTCGTCTAAAACTAATCGACGTATTTGTGTGCCGTCAAATGCTTTTTCAGGCTTACCTAATTGCCAGAGCAAAGATAACCAAGAAATATCGAATGTCCGCAGTGTTTTACAAAACATGGTCCCCGTTAGAGTTTCCTTGATTAAAAGAGCCATGGCTCTTTTATCAATTTTAGCACATCCTTCTTCTGCTAAAGAAAGTATCCAAGATTTTAACTCTTCTTCACCTATAAATGTGGGGGCACTTTCAATTGCAAATACACAGGGGCCCATTTGAGAGATTTCTATTCCTAATTGTTTAAATTCCTCAATATGGGAACAAAGGAAAATGCGCTCTTCAGGAGTGACTTCCAAACATAAAGGAACTAAAAAAGACTGACTTTTATAATTATGTTGATGGTTATCCACCAAAGATAAGTAAAATAAATGTTTTCTAGCAGCTTCTGTAAAAACAGCATGAACGCCTTCTGAGTCCTCTGCAAGAACTATTTTCCCTAAAGAAGTTAAAAAACGCACTTCCTGAGAAGCTCCCCAAGTAATTTGCGTCTGTTTATCCACAGGCAAAGGATCTTGTTCTCTATCCAAGAAAGGAAGAGGACCGAAAGAAGACGAAGTCAATTCTACCACCGGCAAAGAAACAGGGCTGTGAGACTCTTTTGAAGAGGCTTCAAAACATGGCTCATCAAAAAAACGTAGGGGAGGCAAAGCACGTGTTGTTTTCCCAAAAACAGATACTTCTTGAGGACGCGCTAGCACCTCTCCTACTGCCTCTAAAAGAAATTCTCCAACAAACTCTTCTCTAAGAATTCTTACTTCTGTTTTTTGAGGATGAACATTAAAATCGCACCACTCTGGGGGAAGGTACAGTTTCAAAACAAAAACAGGATGTCTTTGTGGAGGCAAAAGCATTGCATAGGCCTCGCTTATCTTTTTTGATATAAACACAGAATCTACGGGACGATCATTGATAAATACCCTTTGACCTAGCCGTGTAGGCCTATGAAAGCCTGGCGATCCTAGAAAACCCACAACACGCGCAAGATTACCCCCCTTATCTACGCGGAGAGCTTCCTGCATGAAACCATCTCCCATCACAAAAGCAACCCTCTCGATAAATTCCTGATGCTTTAGAATGCGAAATTCCTGTTGTCTTTCACTTATCCATGACCAGCCGACATTCTCCACAGATAAAATCCTATTCTCTAAAAGCTTTCTCATAGCTATTCGATCTGTTTGAGGACTTTTCTGAAATCCCCGACGTACAGGGACATTATAAAATAGCGAGTCTATAGAAATCGTAGTCCCTAGCTGACGAGGCCTAGTTTCGGATAAAATAACCTCCCCTCCATGAATGATTGTCCTAGAACCTTCTCCTGCTATAGGACAAGAAAGGATCTCCATTTTAGAGATAGAAGCTATTGCAGGAAGAGCTTCCCCGCGAAAGCCAAAACTGCATAAAGAAAAAACATCGGAAAACTCACCTATCTTTGAGGTGGCGTGACGCTTAAGAGCAAGAGTAACATCTTCGGAGCTCATCCCACAGCCATTGTCTTTTACAACAATTAAGCCCTGTCCTCCTCCTAGAGTTTCCACTTCTATTTCATCAGCCCCAGCATCTAAGGCATTCTCTACCAACTCTTTAACAACAGATATGGAGTTTTCAATCACCTCTCCCGCAGCTATCTGATTGATAGTGATCGTATCGAGTAGTTGAATAGGATTTCTTGAACTCATAGCAAATTCTAATCAAGGATCTTGCGAAAGCAAAAAGTAAAATACCCAAAAACTAATGTCAAGAAACCTAATTTTTATAATTTGCAAACCTTGAAATAAGAACAACTTACACAGTAATTATTTATAAAGATCACAAATTGCATTCAATTAATCACTTGTCTTTTCGAATTAATTAACTTTAAAATTGATTTATGAATTAAATAATTTTAATTTTAGGAATTATATTAATGAGCAAGCCTACTTCCAATAATTCTAAAAAGCCATCAGCCTCGTTTAACAAAAAAACACGTAGCCGACTCGCTGAGCTTGCTGCACAAAAAAAAGCTAAGGCTAATGATTTAGAACAGAAATATCCAGTCCCTACAGAAGAAGAAACAAAGAAAGCTTTGATGGATATCTTACAGGGTCTCGGTGACGGATTAACTCTTCAACAAATCTTAGGTTTATCCGACGTTTTATTAGAAGAGATCTACACAATCGCTTACAGCTTCTATTCCCAAGGGAAATACAACGAAGCCATCGGTCTTTTCCAAATCCTTACAGCTTCCAAACCTCAGTGCTACAAGTATATCTTAGGCTTAAGCTCATGCTATCATCAGCTCAAAATGTACAATGAAGCAGCCTTTGGCTTCTTCCTTGCTTTTGATGCGGAGCCTCAAAACCCTATTCCTCCTTACTACATAGCGGACAGCTTGATGAAGATAGATCAAGCAGAGGAATCTCGAGATTTCTTAGATATTACTATCGATATTTGCGCTAACAAACCTGAATACAGAATTCTGAAAGAACGCTGCAATATTATGAAAGACTCTCTCAAAGACATGATCAAAGAAACAACTCCAAAAAAGAAAAAAACTACTGCTGCTAAATCAAAAACACCGGCCAAAAAGAAATCCGGTGGGAAACGTTAATTTAGGGTTAGGAGAACTCCAACATGAATAAAAAAGTTAGAAAAACGAAAAAAACTACTACTAAGAAGACATCGGCAAAGCATGTAGATGCCTCACCTGTGTTATTCACTAATGAAACAGACAAACAAGAAGTAGCAATCTCAAATCTAGAGAATTTAGTTTCCTCTATTTATGAAGATTTACCTCTAGCTCAGACATTTTCTGGGATTCAAGATGAAAAACAATTAACACAGATGATGGCTGCGTTAAACGGAACTTTAGATTCCCTGCCTATTGAGAGTCTTACAGAAGGCTTGTTTAACAATCCTAAAGAAGATGCGAAGTTTGCTAAAGATTTAGCTTCGGTCCTTCATGGATTGAAGAACCTATCTTCAACAGTAAACAAGCATATCTCTGACAAACAATAGTCTTAGAAAAAAATTAGATAACATAGGGTAAATTAGAAGATGTCTCTTTCTACCTCAGGTCCAGACAATACCAACCAGAAAAATATCTTGGCTCAGGTACTAGCTTCTACACCACAAGCTGTACCAACCCCTGATAAACTCGCTGGTAATGAAACTAAGCAAATTCAGCAAACCCGACAGGGGAAAAATGCTGAAATGCAAAGTGATGCAGGTATTGCTGGAACACAAGGCAAAGAAAAAACCAGCGCCGTTTCTGAAGCTCAAAATTCAGAGAATATCATGGCGGGGCAAGGAATTGCCGCAGGGCAAGAGGCTGAATCTGCAGAAGCTGCCGCCGGTGCTAATCAAACTGCCGGCGCTGCTGCTTTCCAAGCTGTAAACCTACAATCTACAATTGAAGAAGCAAACAAAACATTAGAGACTACACTCTCTTCCTTATCTTCTGTAGATTCATCACAGCTACAAGAAATTCAAGAACTAGTTGCTTCTGTTGTCAATGGGACATCAAATTCCACTATTCAAGGATTAGAAACTCCGGCTCTTCCTAAACCTTCTATAACTCAACCTAGACAGGAAGTTATGGAAATTAGCATGGCCTTAGCAAAAGCTATCGCTGCTCTTGGAGAAGCTACAGCTTCGGCTCTTTCTGACTACCAAAGTACACAAGCCCAAGCTTCAACTATGAACCGCCTATCTCTAGAATCTCAAGGATTGAAGATCGACTCGGAACGTGAAGAATTCCAAAAAATGAAAGAGATTCAATCAAAGGCAGATAGTAATAGCACACTGAATACCGTAAACACTGTAATGATTGCTGTTTCTGTAACAATCACCGTGATCTCTGTTGTTGCTGCACTATTTACTTGCGGTCTAGGTCTTATAGGAACTGCTGCTGCTGGAGCTACTGCTGCTGCCGCCGCCGCAACTGCAGGGGCTACTGCAGGTGCTGCCGCCGCAACATCCGTAGCAACAACTGTCGCAACACAGGTCACAGTTCAAGCTGTGATGCAAGCGGTTAAAACAGCCATTGTTCAAGCTGTTAAGCAAGCCGTTATGGAAGCTGTTAAAGCTGCTGTAAAACAAGGGATCAAACAAATCATTAAACAAGCTGTTAAAGCTGCTATTAAGACGTTAATGAAAAACATGTCTAAGATCTTCCAAACAGGACAGAAAGCCCTTGCTAAATCCTTCCCAAAACTTGCTAAAGTCCTAAACACTTTAGGAAACAAATGGGTGACTGCAGGGATGGGGATGGTTGTTGCCGTTCCCGCCCTAGTTAAAGGTATTGGGGATCTTAAACTATCCGAAATGCAAACCGAACTTGCCGATATTCAGAAAAAAACAGGAATGCTCACCGCTCAATCTGAGATGATGAAGATGTTTACGATGTTTTGGCAACAGGCAAGTAAAATCGCCGCGAAACAAACTGACAGTGCAAATGAAATGCAGCAACAAGCAACCAAATTAGGTGCTCAGATTGCTAAAGCCTTCCAAGCTATTAGCTCAGGCTTAGCATCAGCAGTATAAAAATTATTTATTAAGGGGACATTTTTGCTATGACATCAGGAGTTAGTGGAAATAACAATACTGATCCTTCATTAGCTGCTCAGCTTGCACAAAATGCCAGTCAGGCGGCTTCTAAAGCACAAGGACAACAAAAACCAGCTAATGCTCAAGGAACTCAAGAAGAGGCTGCAGCTGCAGGTTTTGAGGATCTAATCCAGGAGACACAAACTCAGGGAACCTCTAAAAAAGAATCTACTTCGCAAACATCAAAAAGTTCTAAAACTGATAAGTCTGGTAAAGCTTCTACATCTACGTCAGTAGCTAGCGCATCAAGTACTGTTACAGCTCAAGCTGTAAAAGGTCCCAAAGGTTTGCAGCAAAATAACTACGAACTCCCCCAACTTCCTGTTCCTGATAGTACAGAAGTTAACGGTGTGGTAATCAAAAAAGGTATGGGAACCCTTGCTTTATTGGGGCTCATTATGACCTTACTTGCACAATCTAGTGCAAAATCTTGGTCTTCACAGTTCCAACAACAAAACCAAGCAATTCAAAACCAAGTAGCTTTGGCTCCAGAAATAGGGAATGCGATTAGAACTCAAGCAAATCACCAAGCTGCTGCTACAGAAACTCAAGCTAAACAAAGTATGATCTCCGGTATTGTCAACATTGTTGGTTTTGCAGTTTCCGTCGGTGGTGGTCTTCTTTCTGCAGCAAAAGGCTTAGGAGGAATAAAATCTGCAGCGTTTGCAAAAGAAACAGCAGGGGCTGCGGGATCCGCAGCGAGTTCTGCAGCTTCTCAAGCTTCGAAGGTTGCTACAGATGCCGCTACCGCAGCCACCAAAACAGCAACAACAGCTGCTTCTGGCGTTGCAGGTTCTGCAGCTCAAGGTGCTGCAAAGGCAGCAGCAGGATTAACTGACGATATCGCTGCTGCAACTGCAAAAGCTACGGCGGGTGCTGCAAAAGGCTCGGGCGGATTATTCGGTAAAGTATTAAACACTCCCGGATGGAAAGATAAAGTTTCACGAGGGATGAACGTAGTAAAAACTCAAGGGGGACGTGCTGCTGCTTTTGCTGGTAGAGCCCTTTCTACATCTATGCAGATGTCTCAGATGGTTCACGCTCTCACAGCAGGTATTGATGGGATCGTTGGGGGTGTTATGGGTGCTGAAATTGCTCATCACCAAAGACAAGCAGGTATGGCCGAAGCTCACGCTGAAGAGTTGAAACAACTTTCTTCTATTCAGGGTCAATACGCAGGACAAGCGCAACAGCTTCAAGAGCAGTCGCAACAAAGCTTCAACTCTGCCCTGCAAACTCTACAAAATATTGCTGACTCTCAAACACAAACAACATCAGCGATCTTTAGTTAAGACCTCTGTTTATATTCTTAAGATAATGAAAAGGCTCAACCGTTGTGTTGGGCCTTTTTTATGTAAAGCTGCTGTACATTAAGAAACAATATAGCCTTGGCGAAATTCTTCATGATAGATTAGGCGACAACCTACAACCATAAACACAACAGCTAGTAGCAAAGATCCTGATAGACTCTCCCCCAACAATAACCAACCATAAAATGCGGAAAATAAGGGCATAACAAGATTACAAAAAGAAAGGAATGTTGAAGAGTATTTTCTCAATAACTTCGCATATAGGTTATAGCTAATAAGGTTAGAGAACAATACAAGACAGAAAATTGCCTGCATGAATACGATTCCGTTACTGACAGGAACAGGATTCCATGTTTCAACAATTATAGAATGTCCTAAAGATAACACTCCGGAAATAAGCATCGCATAGGCGTTTATTGCCATTACCGATAAAGAGCAGTTTTTTTCTATTTTTCTTAATAACGTCCAACCAAAAGCAGAAAAGCAGGTTGCTAGCAATAGTAGCAATTCGGGAATCCCTAATTGCCAACTCCAGGTATTTGCAGAGCCATCTCCCCCAAAAAATAGATAGGATAAATAGCCGAATAGTCCGAGGCTTAACCCACCTATTTTCTTAATCGTTACAGTTTCTCGTAACTGAATGTAGGAAAACAAAGCGGAAATAAATGGAGAAAGTCCATAGATAAAACACGCCTTTGAAGAAGATAAGTTTTGTAAACCTAAAAACTCGCAGACATTCGTTAAATAGAATCCGACTACGGCTAAAATTAAAACAGGAATATAAACCTGTTTTGGTAATTTCAAAGATCCTTTTTTCCACAACACTATCGCTGCCAAAACCAAACCAGCGATAAGCATGCGGCTCCCCGTTACAAATAAAGGAGCTGAAGCCTCCATTGCCAATTTGCTAAAAGCAAAAGATGAGGACCAGATAAAAGCGGTAAAAAATACTAAAAAAATAGACATGAAGAAGTCATTTCTGGAATAGAAAATAGCCTATTGTAAAAGAATAATGCTTTGGCTCCAACTCAAATATATTTTTATCTATAAACTCTTCTAAAAAAATCCTTTATCCTCCCACCTAAACATTAAGTTTTTTTTTAAGAAAACTCCCTTGCTTTGATCCGGAAAAACGTTACAATAACAGACTTAGAAAAACTCTTAATGGAGAGAAGATGATCCGCGTAATTTGCAACAATGAAACTTTTGAGCTGCCTGAAGGCGCTACTGCTGCTGATTTCGCGAGCAAAATAAAAAATTCTCATTACTTTGCTGGCGTTGTCATAAATGATCAAATTAAAGATCTATCCACAACCCTAAAAGAAGGAGATACCTTAAGATTTGTCACCTTCGAGGATCCTCAAGGACGAGAGATTTTCTTACATACTTCTGCTCACATCTTGGCTCAGGCTGTATTACGTCTCTGGCCCAAAGCTATTCCAACAATCGGCCCTGTTATAGATCAAGGATTCTATTATGATTTTGCAAATCTTTCCGTAAGCGAAGACGATTTCCTCATGATCGAAAATATGATGGAACAAATCGCTCAGGCAAAATTTGAAGTATCCAAAAAAACATTCGGCAACAAGGAAGAAGCCTTAAAAGAATTCGCATCTAACCCATTTAAAGTAGAGCTAATTCAAGAACTCCCTGAAGAAGAAAGCATCACTGCCTACTCCCAAGGAGAATTTACGGATCTTTGTCGAGGTCCTCATCTCCCCTCTACTAATCCTGTAAAAGCTTTTAAACTCTTGCGTACATCAGCAGCCTACTGGAGAGGAGATCCTAGTCGGGAATCTTTAGTAAGAATTTATGGTGTATCTTTCCCTACAACAAAAGAATTAAAAGAACACCTTCATCAATTAGAGGAAGCTAAAAAACGTGACCACCGTGTTTTAGGAGCGAAACTCGATCTCTTTTCGCAACAAGAATGCTCGGCAGGCATGCCTTTTTTCCATCCTAGAGGCATGATTATTTGGGATGCCTTAATAGGTTATTGGAAACGTCTTCACCAACTTGCCGGTTATAAGCAAATCCTAACACCTCAGCTTATGAATCGTAGTCTTTGGGAAGTATCCGGACATTGGAGCAACTACAAAGAGAACATGTATACTCTAAAAATAGACGAAGAAGACTATGCAATTAAGCCGATGAACTGCCCCGGATGTATGTTATATTATAAAACACGCTTGCACAGCTATAAGGAATTTCCTTTACGCGTTGCGGAGATTGGTCACGTTCATCGCTATGAAATTTCTGGAGCTCTTTCGGGACTTATGCGTGTACGCGCATTCCATCAAGACGATGCCCACGTATTTCTAACACCTGAGCAAGTAGAAGAAGAAACTCTGAATATTTTAAATCTAGTTTCTGAATTATACTCAACATTCGGGCTTGAATATCACTTAGAACTATCCACACGTCCAGAAAAAGCAACCATTGGCAGCGATGAGCTATGGGAATTAGCAACAGCAGCTTTAGAGCGCGCTCTTGTAAATTCCAATACACCTTTCATCGTCAATCCTGGCGATGGCGCCTTTTACGGACCAAAAATTGATATTCATGTAAAAGACGCCATTCAACGTACATGGCAATGCGGAACGATACAATTAGACATGTTCTTGCCCGAACGTTTTGAACTGGAATATACAAATGCACAGGGAGAGAAAAGTACTCCTATTATGCTACACCGTGCTTTGTTTGGTTCTATTGAGAGATTTTTAGGAATTCTCATCGAACATTTTAAAGGGAAGTTTCCTTTATGGCTAAGCCCTGAACATATTCGGTTGATCACTGTAGCGGATCGTCATCAACCCCGGGCTAAAGAACTCGCCACCGCATGGCAAAAATTAGGTCTTGTAGTTACTGTGGATGATTCTAACGAATCTGTAAGCAAGAAAATCCGGAATGCACAAAATATGCAAGTCAACTATATGGTCACTTTAGGAGATCGGGAAATAGAGGAAAATACTCTCGCTGTACGCACCCGAGACAACCGAGTTTTAAATGCTATGACAGTAGAGACATTCATAAATACTATACTTGAAGAAAAGAACTCTTTGAGTTTAACTCCACTATTGTAGAAAACCCAGATCCAAGGACGAGCATCTCGAATGAAAACCATCGCTGTCAATAGCTTTAAAGGTGGCACAGCAAAGACATCAACCACTCTGCATTTAGGAGCTGCTTTAGCACAATATCATAACGCACGCGTGCTTCTTATTGATTTTGATGCTCAAGCAAATCTTACTTCAGGACTAGGTCTTGATCCCGATTGTTACGATAGCTTAGCCGTCGTACTCCAGGGAGAAAAAAATATTCGTGAGGTGATTCGTCCTATTGAAGATACGGGATTAGATCTAATTCCCGCAGATACCTGGCTAGAACGCATTGAAGTTTCTGGAAATTTAGCTGCGGATCGTTATTCTCACGAACGGCTAAAACATATTTTAGCTTCTGTAGAAAATGAGTATGACTATGTTATCATTGATACTCCCCCATCTTTATGTTGGCTTACGGAATCTGCATTAATTGCAGCGCAATACGCTCTAATTTGTGCTACTCCTGAATTTTATAGTGTTAAAGGCTTAGAAAGACTTTCCTCATTTATTCAGGGAATTTCCTCAAGACATCCCCTGAATATTCTTGGTGTGGCTCTTTCTTTCTGGAATTATCGCGGAAGAAACAACGCCGCTTTTGCTGATTTGATTCATAAGACATTTCCTGGAAGACTATTAAACACTAAAATCCGTAGAGACATTACGATTTCTGAAGCAGCAATCCATGGGAAACCTGTATTTGCCACAGCACCTTCAGCACGAGCTTCTGAGGATTACTTAAATCTGACCAAAGAATTGTTAATTTTACTGAGGGATATGTAATCCTATGGGAAATTTAAAAACGTTGTTAGAGAGCCGTTTCAGGAAAAATACTCAAGATAAAATGGAAACGCTAACACGCAAGCGTATGGAAGGAGAGCTCTCGCCTTTCTTAAGCAGGTTTTCCGATGTAAAATTATCCCAAAAAGAAGAAGAAAGGTTCCGTCAGCTTTTAGAAAACTATACATTTGAAGATCAGATTTCCGAAGAGGATTTTAAAAATCTCTGTAATCTCTCTGCACAGATAAAACAAATCCATCATCAGGCTGTGCTCTTGCACGGGGAACGTATAAAAAAAGTCCGTGATTTATTAAAAACTTATCGCGAAGGGGCCTTCTCTGCTTGGCTACTTATTACCTATGGGAATCGACAAACTCCCTATAACTTTCTTGTATATTACGAACTATTTTCTACTCTTCCCGAACCTTTGAAAATAGAAGCCGAGAAAATGCCCAGGCAAGTAATTTATACACTAGCTTCTCGACAAGGACCTCAAGAGAAAAAAGAAGCCATTATCCGCAACTATCGTGGAGAAAGCAAAGGAGAGCTCTTAGATATTATCAGAAGAGAATTTCCTTTAATTTCTACAGATCGTCGTCAAACATGTTTGGCAAAACAAGCCCTAGCTATACTTTCCAAAGGCTCGCAATTATTGAGAAAATGCTCAGAATTATCTCCTGAGGATCATACTGCCCTTGAAAAATTGATAAAAAAGCTTCAAAAAGTTAAAAGTAATTTCTTTCCCAATACAAAGGTCTAATATATGGCAGCTAAATCAAAAACACTAGAACTAGAAGATAATGTTTTTCTTATTCTTGAAGGAAATTTAAAAAGAATTTTCGCCACTGCTATTGGCTACACTACATTCCGAGAATTTCAAAATGTTGTTTTTAACTGCTCTAACGGCCAACAAGAAACAGCAAATTTCTTTTTTGAAATGCTCATCAACGGCAAACTCATTCACGAACTTCCTGTAGAACAAAAACAGGCAGCTCAAAGCCTAATCGCTGAATTTATGATGCTCATTCGTGTAGCTAAAGATGTTCACGAGCGTGGTGAATTCATTAACTTCATTACATCAGATATGCTATCTCAGCAAGAACGCTGCGTATTTTTGAATCGTTTATCTAGAGTAGACGGGCAAGAGTTCTTATTAATGACCGATGTTCAAAACACCTGCCATTTGATTCGTCATCTATTAGCAAGACTTTTGGAAGCGCAAAAGAACCCTGTGGGAGAGAAAAATCTCCAAGAAATTCAAGAAGATATAGTATCATTGAAAAATCATTTCGAAGAACTAGAGAAATCTTTTCAATAAATAAAGATTTATGAACAAGAAAAAGCGCGTACTTACCGGTGACCGACCAACAGGGAAGCTGCATTTAGGTCATTGGGTGGGTTCCATAAAAAATCGCTTAGATTTACAGAATAACCCTGCCTACGATTGCTTTTTCATCGTTGCGGATCTCCACACTCTTACAACTCGAACACGTAAAGAACAGGTTTTAGATGTTGATAATCACATTTACGAAGTTCTTGCAGATTGGTTGAGTGTGGGGATAGATCCAAATAAGTCTACTATTTACCTACAATCAGCAATTCCTGAGATTTACGAACTCTATTTGCTATTTTCCATGCTAATTTCCATTAACCGAATCATGGGAATTCCTAGTCTTAAAGAAATGGCAAAAAATGCCTCTATTGAAGAAGGAGGCTTGTCTTTCGGACTGGTAGGTTATCCTGTATTACAAAGTGCGGACATTCTTCTTGCAAAAGCTCAGCTTGTTCCCGTAGGTAAAGATAACGAAGCTCATATAGAATTAACACGCGATATTGCACGCAATTTCAACCGTTTATACGGAGAGATTTTCCCTGAACCTGAAACTCTACAAGGAGAGCTTACCTCTCTAGTAGGTATTGACGGGCAAGGCAAAATGAGTAAATCAGCAAACAATGCCCTATATCTTTCTGATGATGATGCCACTATAAAAGATAAGATCAGAAAAATGTATACCGACCCAAATCGGATTCATGCCACGACTCCAGGTCGCGTCGAAGGGAATCCCCTATTTATTTATCACGATATTTTCAATCCTAATAAAGAAGAAGTTGAAGAGTTTAAAACACGTTACCGTCAAGGATGTATAAAGGATGTCGAAGTAAAAGCACGTCTTGCTGAAGAGCTAATTTTCTTCTTACAACCTTTTAAAGAAAAACGTGCTGAGCTATTAGCAAAACCTCAAATTCTTCAAGAAGCATTGCAACAAGGCACGGAAAAAATGCGTGCTATAGCAAAAGAAACTATGGAAGAAGTCCATAATACCCTAGGGTTAAGCCATAAATGGCGTTCTCGTCTATCGCTATAACTTATTCATGCCTATGACTTTTGAATTACGAGCTGCTTTTTCCCCTTGTGGCGATCAGCCGGAAGCTATTGCTAAACTTACTGAAGGCATACGTAATAATACACAATCGCAAGTACTTTTAGGGACTACAGGGTCAGGGAAAACTTTCACCATTGCTAATGTCGTTGCTAATGTTAACCGCCCCACACTCGTATTGGCACATAATAAAACATTAGCAGCACAGTTATACCAAGAATTCAAAGAGTTCTTTCCCAATAATGCTGTTGAGTATTTCATCTCTTACTATGACTACTATCAACCTGAAGCCTATATCGCTCGTAATGATACTTACATAGAAAAAAGTCTCTTAATCAATAGTGAAATCGATAAACTACGTTTATCTGCAACACGATCTATTTTAGAGCGCAGAGATACTTTAATTGTTTCTTCTGTATCTTGTATTTATGGTATTGGTTCTCCTGAAAACTACGCTTCTATGGCTTTAGAATTAGAAGTAGGAAAGGAGTATCCTCGTATAGCACTCGCCGCTCGGCTTGTAAAAATGAACTACCAAGCTTCTCCAGTAGCACAACGTTCAACATTTCGTGAACGCGGTAGCGTTATAGATATTTTCCCCGCCTATGAAAGTGATCAGGCTATCCGCCTAGAGTTTTCCAATGATACACTAGTCTCTATAGAATACAGCGATCCTCTGACTATGATTCCTATGGCATCAGTAGCCTCAGCTATTATTTATCCAGGATCACATTACGTCACTCCCGAAGCTGTGCGAGAACAAGCTATACGTTCTATACGTGAAGAATTAGAAGAACGTATGCTATTTTTCCAGGATCGTCCTATAGAACAAGATAGGTTATTCCATAGAACTACTCATGATATCGAAATGATAAAAGAGACGGGGTTCTGTAAAGGAATAGAAAACTACTCTCGCCATTTTACAAAAATGCCTCCGGGAGCGCCTCCTGCTTGTCTGTTAGATTACTTTCCTGAAGATTTCTTATTAGTCATAGATGAATCGCATCAAACTCTACCTCAAATACGAGCAATGTATCGTGGAGATCTATCTAGAAAGCAATCTTTGGTAGAATATGGTTTTCGACTTCCCTCGGCTTACGACAACCGTCCTTTGACTTATGAAGAAGCTCAGAAGTATTTCCATAATGTAATTTATGTATCTGCAACTCCAGGAGAGACAGAATTAAACGAGAGTCATGGACATATTGTAGAACAAATTATTCGCCCTACAGGCATTCCTGATCCCATTCCAGAAATTCGTCCTGCAACAGGACAGGTAGACGACCTACTTGAGGAGATCCGAAAACGCCTGTCTAAATCTCAGGAAAAGATTTTAGTAATTTCTATTACTAAAAAACTTGCTGAGGATATCGCTGCATTCCTTTCAGAATTAGATATTGCTGCGGCCTACCTACATTCTGGAATAGAAACTGCAGAACGTACACGTATTCTTGCCGACTTACGTTTGGGAAATATTGATGTACTTATAGGGGTGAACTTACTTCGAGAAGGATTAGATCTACCTGAAGTCTCTTTAGTTGCTATTCTTGATGCCGATAAAGAAGGTTTTTTACGTAGTACCTCTTCTTTAATACAGTTTTGTGGAAGGGCAGCAAGAAACGTAGAGGGTAAGGTGATTTTCTACGCCGATCAAAAAACACGCTCCATAGAACAAACTTTAAAAGAGACAGAACGTCGTCGACAGATACAATTGGATTATAATAAAGCAAATGATATTACGCCTAAGCCCATTATTAAAGCGATCTTTGCTAATCCTATTCCTCAGGGAGGGAAAAAAGAAACTCAAGAAACTCCTAAGGTTCCACTTTCTACAAAAGAATTAGAAAAACTTATAAAAAAATATGAAAATCTCATGCAGCAAGCTGCTCATGAATTTCGATTTGACGAGGCTGCAAAATATCGAGATAAAATGAAAGCCGCTAAAGAACAGCTTCTTTATCTCTCATAAAATATTGCAAAAATCTCAAATGAAATCTGCTTGCTTTTTGTAAAATCAGAACCTAATATTGCCATTAAGCTCTCCCCGCACGTAATCGCATCTGATAATATAATCAGCACATTCAGATTATGTTAAATAGGTCTTTGGGAGCTAGTATCCAACCCCTTGACAAAAGAGATTAAAGACTCATGTTAGAAGTTGTCATTTCCGATATCCAAGCTAGAGAAATTTTAGACTCCAGAGGATATCCAACATTATATGTTAAAGTAACTACAGACGCAGGCACTTTCGGAGAAGCTTGTGTGCCTTCGGGAGCTTCTACAGGAATAAAAGAAGCTTTAGAACTTCGTGATCAAGATAGTTCTCGATTCCAAGGGAAAGGTGTTTTACAAGCTGTAAAAAATGTAAAAGAAGTCCTCCTTCCGGTCTTACAAGGAGTGAGTATATTCGATCAGATCCTAATTGACTCTATCATGGTAGAGGCTGACGGCACGCCAAATAAAGAGAAACTAGGAGCTAATGCAATTTTAGGAGTTTCCCTAGCATCAGCAAAAGCTGCAGCAGCTACTTTAGGACGTTCTTTCTACCGTTATATAGGGGGATGTTTCGCTCATGTGCTTCCTTGCCCTATGATGAATCTTATTAATGGCGGGATGCATGCAAATAACGGCTTGCAATTTCAAGAGTTTATGATTCGTCCTATTGGAGCAACATCTCTAAAAGAAGCTGTGCGGATGGGTGCTGATGTTTTCCATACTTTGAAAAATATCCTCAATGATAAAAACTTAGCTACAGGAGTTGGCGATGAGGGAGGCTTTGCTCCACAACTAAAATCTAACTCTGAAGCGCTAGATCTTCTTGTGCTTGCTATCGAAAAAGCTGGTTTCCAACCCGGAGAGGACATCTCCCTAGCTCTCGATTGCGCAGCATCTTCTTTCTATGATACAAAAACAGAAACCTATGATGGAAAGAGTTACCAAGAACAAGTTAGCATACTTGCTGATCTTTGCGATCACTATCCTATCGATTCTATAGAAGATGGTCTCGCTGAAGAAGATTTCGATGGTTGGGAATTACTAACAGCAGAACTCGGCGAAAATATTCAAGTCGTTGGAGATGATCTTTTTGTTACCAACCCTGAATTAATAGCGGATGGGATTAGTAGAGGTCTTGCTAATGCTGTATTAATTAAACCAAATCAAATTGGCACATTAACAGAAACTTCTGAAGCCATACAGCTTGCTCATAATCAAGGGTATACGACTATTCTTTCTCATAGATCCGGAGAAACCGAAGATACAACAATTGCAGATCTTGCTGTAGCTTTCAACACAGGACAAATTAAAACAGGATCTCTATCACGTTCTGAGCGTATTGCCAAGTATAATAGGCTTATGGCAATAGAAGAAGAACTCGGTCCTGAAGGATTATTTAAAGATTCTAATCCATTTTCTGGAGAATAGAATTGCACGCATATCGCTTTCTAGGGATGACTAGAAAGCGATTATCTTTTTATATCATCTCTTTGTTAAACATCTTATTTTTTCCTCAGACAAGCTAAAAGATATAAAACTCTCCTGAGACGTTAAATAGTAGATGTCTGCTTAAGCAAAATTTTCTATATACTTAAAAAAATGAAAAAATAAGGTTTATAAAGATCAGAACGATCTTGTAGATACCATCTTATAACTACTAATTTAATGTAGATGATCCCTTTTACAAAAACGATAGGCTATCGTTTGTGGTTAGCATGTGTAGCTGCAATATTAATTCCCCTAGGGATTAATATTGTCCTACTCAACCTCAGACAATACCACACTACAGTTTCATCGGTTACCGTAGCATTTAAAGAAAATGCTGCTTTTAAAGTGGATACTCTCATGCAAATAGTCCCACTAAATGCTGATGTTTTAGCTCTATTTTCAGAAGTTCTAGATCTTGATGAGGGGATTCCCTCTGTTCCTAATGTTGAGCTTAGTAATGAAATGCAAAGAATCTTTAGCTCAACATATGACGAAATTTCTTTAATTAAGCTCCAGTCTAATGGAGAGAAAATTGTTGTAGCCTCTAGCCTTCCGAACCATCTTGGGGAAAATTATCAAAATAAAATAGACATTCCCAATGATTTGCCATTCTCAGCAACATTTAAACAATCTTCAGATGGTCATGAAGTTTTTTCAGTAATGCAGGTAAATATCTTTGATAATGATACTCATGAACTTCTAGGCATTCTTTATACAACACACAATGTTGAAAAATTTCTCGAAGATATTCTTGTAAATACTCAGGCCTACTTCACTATAAAAACAGCTATTTTATCTAAAGATGGTATCATCTTAAAAGCTTCTGATCCTGATTTAGACCTTCGCTCTATTTACCCTAATGTTACTGAAAAGGAATTTTGCGATACTTTCTTGGATGAAAGTAGATGCCCAAAAGGAATTTCTCTAAAATCTCTCTCACTAACTCCCTTATCTATAGAACCAAATTTTTTTTCTTTTAGAAATGGAAATCGGGAAATATGGAGTTATCTCGCTAACGTCCCTAATATGGATTTGCATGTTCTTTCTTATGGGACAAAGGCTGAGCTTTTTTCCTCCTTCTGGAAACGTACGTTAATTTATTTCGCTTACTTTTTATGCGTTGTTTTAGGGAGTATCATCGCTTATCTCGCTGCTAAAAGATTATCCTTGCCTATTCGTAAACTTGCCACTGTCATCATACAAACAAGAGAAAATATTCGAGATCCCTATGTTGATGATTCCCTAGGATTCGAAGTGAATAGGCTGGGGCATATTTTTAATGCTATGGTACAAAGTCTAGACCAGCAGCAAACCTTAGCTGAAAAAAATTATGAAATAAAAGAGAGTGCTCAAAATGCTCTCCGCCTTGGCGAGCAAGCGCAACAAAGACTTCTTCCCAACACCCTTCCTAATTATCCTCATACGGAATTAGCAAAAGCTTATATCCCTGCTATTACTGTAGGGGGAGATTTTTTCGATGCCTTTATTATAGGTGAAGGCGATAAAGCTACGTTATTTTTAATCGTTGCTGATGCTTCTGGGAAAGGTGTCCATGCTTGTGGATACTCTTTATTCCTTAAGAATATGCTACGCACATTCCTATCACAAATCCCTTCGATAAAAGAAGCTGTAGAACAAACATCCTCTCTATTTTATAAAAACACTGCTGATTCAGGAATGTTTGTTACCCTCTGTGTCTACAGTTACAATTATAAAACGGGAATTGTAGAATTTTATTCCTGTGGTCATAATCCTGCCTGTTACCTATCTCCTAATGGAGATGTTTCTCTACTTTCTCACCAAGGAATGGCCTTAGGATTTCTTCCTAATATTCCCGATGTCCCTACAGAAAGTTTCCAGCCAGCTCCAGGATCTTTGATTGTCCTATATTCAGATGGAATTACAGAAGCTCATAATAAAGCTTTTGAAATGTTTGGTGAAGAACGGTTAAAAAGCGCTGTAGAAACCTTAGTAGGGAAAAGCGCAGAAGAGGCTATGCATTCTTTAATGCTATCTGTGAAAACTTTCGTAGGAAATTGCCATCAACATGATGACATTACCTTGCTGATTCTTAAAATATCGGACTCATGAAACAAACTTTTACCAAACGCATCTTGCTGTTCCTTTTCTTGGTAATTCCGATTCCTCTAATTTTGAATCTGATAGTTCTGTCATTATTTTCTTTTTCAGCAGCAAAAAATAATCTTATGGAGAATCTCCATACTCATGCGACAAACTTCAGCTTAGAATTTGAAAAGAAACTCACTATTCACAAAATCTTCCTAAAACGTTTAGCAAATACCTTAGCACTTAAAGCCTACGCATCATCATCAGAGGATTTCTACTCCCAAGCTTATAATGAGATGTTCGCCCTATCCGATATGGATTTCTCCCTTTGTTTAATTCCTCTTCTTGATGGGAACATAAAAACAAAAAATCCTCATGATCCATTTATCCACTATTTAAAAAGTCATCCTGAAATAAAAAAGAAGTTGAGCATGTCTGCAGGAAAGGCATGTATCATTACTATCTCTTCAGAGACCTCATCGAATTTCTCTAAAAATTATCTTGTGATTACTGAAGATATCGAAGTATGGAACTCACCAACAAGCGCAGGATTGCTTGTTAGTTTCTATCCCATGGATTTCTTACAAAAGGACCTATTTAAGTCTCTGCATTTAAAAAATGAAGATATCTGTCTCTTAAACAAATATGGAGAAGTGCTCTTCGCTTCAAATCCTAAATTCTCTTCAGAAGTATTTTCTGTAGATATTGCCAACCTTCCTAAAATCACTGCTAGGAAACAAGCTATTCCCGTTAGAATAGCCCCAAAAATACTGCAAGAACACAATCTGATAAGCGTAAAAATAAACAATAAAAAATATCTAGGGATTGTTCTAAATAAACTACCTATCCAGGGAACCTATACCCTATCTATCATTCCGCTTTCTTGGTTCATCGCTAAGGCTATCCGTCTTCCTCTGAATGTAATCTTCTTCTATTCTTTAGCTTTTATCTTAATGGGATGGATACTCACAAAAATTAATAAACGGTTAAATCAGCCGATTCAAGAACTGACAACATGTATGGAAGCCGCATGGAGAGGAAATCATAATATCCGTTATGAACCACAACCTTATGGATATGAAATTAATGAATTAGGGAACATCTTTAACTGCACATTACTATTACTCCTCAATTCAAGAGAAAAAGCAGAAATCGAACATACCTCTGGAGATAAGCTCCAGAAAGAATTGGCTATTCTTGCCTCCCTACAGCAAACTCTACTCAGTCCTACTTTTCCAGAATTTCCTAATGTCTCTTTTATATCTAAACACCTTCAGGGTATTCAGCTATCCGGCCATTTTTATGGTTGGAAAGCCTCCATTCCTGAGCAGAATCTAATTGGCGTTGTGGGACTTGCTGGAGATATAGGACTACCATCCTATCTTTATGCCCTATCTGCACGAAGTTTATTCCTTGCTTATGCAAATCTTTCTTCTTCTTTAGAGAAAATAAGCTCGAATACTTTTGATGCCTTTGGGAAAACCACAGAGGGTGATGAAGCGACAGTCTCCATGACTTTTATTCGCTACTGTTCAATAGACACTACGTTGTCCATTCTATCTGTAGGAGAGACGCCTCCTATAACCTTTTTAAAAAGGCAGGAAACATTTTTCCGTCTTACCTCACCCACCAAGCAAAAGATAGAACCCGGGGATATTCTTGTCTGCATTACAGGGAACTATGAACTAACTGAATATCTCATGCGTCTACCTATTGAAGAGCTCATTAAAGATCCTTTAGCACCTTTAAATTCAGAGAATTTCATAGAAACTCTTACAGAAATGCTCAATAAAGAAACACAATCACAAATAGATGGAACCTTAAGTTTCTTGTCTTTCAGTTAAGTGGAGATTTTCAATGGTTATACTTTCACTACCAGGTTCTGAAAGTAATTTAGGCCCTTTCCCTAACCATAACAACATTGCTGAAATTACAAGAGCAACAACGCCAACGATAGTGATTCCAGAAATAACAGTTACAAACGCTGGTGAAGTTACCGCTAAGCTAATCAAAACTAAAGCAGTCCCAATAATAACAAGAGCTATGAAGCTTTTATTGATTTTTGATAATTTTGACTGGTGAGTCTGCACAAATTGCATAACTGTAGGACAGTAAGGTTTTAGATGTTCCTGTATACTCATACTTAAACTCATTAGTTTAAAATTAAAACGGAACATGTTATCCGTTAACGACTTTTCTTACAAAATGATAAAAACTTCCCAGCAGTAGTTCTCGAAGGTTTTTATGTGCTTTGCCTTATGATTTACCTGTAGCATCCATCCTGTTCATTCTATGAATACTAATAATCTTTTCCTCCCAAAATAACTTTTCTTGAGTTTTCCTTCAGGGAATCGTTTGCTGACAGAAACCAGGAATTCATGATAAGACATAGGAAAAGCCCAAAGTTTCCTCTGTATTTCCTATGTCACGACTGGATTTTTTTGTTTTTGATTCACTAGTTCTTAAGCAAAAGCATAATGAGTTAGAAGAGATCTTCTGCTCAGAAGATAATGATCTATTTCGTGCTTATCAGACGACATCCCTACAATCCCCTCTAGCAGCGAAAAATCTCACTATAGCAAGAAATGCAGCTCATTATATTCTCGCAGAAAATGGAGAGATCGATATAGCTAAAGTCGTAAAAGCTATAGAACATCTAACAAAATGTCTCTACCCTCTAGGCCCTCATAGACATAATGAAGCTAAGCCTAGAGAACATCTCCTGAAAATGCTTCAAGCTATCAAACAAGAATCTGAGATTAAAGAAAGAATCAAAAAGCTCTTTGTTCCCTCCTATAGGAGTATTCAAGATCTCATTCGCAATACTTTAGCTTTGCCTCCTGAGATTGCCTTAACGCCTATTCATGCACGTCAAGCAGCACTCACAGCAATGTTTTGTTACCTACGTCAAGATGTTGGCTCTTGCTTTGCAACTGCTTTTGCTATTGTCATTCATCAAGAATATCCTACGCTATTCATAAAAGATATTGATGATCTACTGACTTCAGGGAAACTTACAAGAATCATAGGCACAAGAGAAATCTCCGTGCCTATAAATCTATCAGGATGCATTGGGGAATTATTCAAGCCACTAAGAATATTAGACTTATATCCCGATCCTATAGCAAAACTTTCAGCATCTCCAGGTTTACAACGAGCATTCGCAGCTGCTGGTATCGTGGATACTTTAGATGACCCTCAAGTTCGTGTTCAACAAATCTTGGCTCATGAATATCTTCTAAAGAAACTACAGCATGTCGATGATGTTATAACAGCTAATGAAGTCATTCAAAGCACGTTGTTGCATCATTATCAAATTACAGCCAACTCGGTACGTTCCATTTTATTTCAAGAAGGGGTCTACAGTAAGGAGCAGGTCTTTTTCTCGATTGAGAATTCTCATAAGCTCTCACAAACACAAAGAGTCTACAGTTATCTCACAGCATACGAACAAGCTAAATCTGCCTTTATCGGTGATACACAAAATCCCCTACTGAAATCCTGGGAATATACATTAGCAACCCTCGCCGATTCTAATGACTCATCAACACTAAATCATATTCGTGTAGCTCTAGGTTGGCATCATGATGATCCTAATAGCCTAGCCCATATTATCCAAACGTTTGTAGAGGAAGAAGTCGATAATGCTCGCGATCTTATACAGCAATGTGAGCAAACTTATAACGAAGCTCGTGCTCAGCTTGAATACATAGAAAGCCGCATGAGAAATCCCTTAAATGAACAAGACAATAAGATCTTGGTCATGGACCATATGCGCTTTCGTCAAGAGCTCAACAAAGCTCTCTATGACTGGGATACCGCTCAAGAAAAAGCAAAAAAACTCTTCGCTCTCCCTAATTTTCTACTCTCTTTTTATACAAAGATTATTCCGCAATATTTCCGCAGTTCTTATGATGCCTTCATTCAAGAATTCTCTCATCTTTACGCAGATTCTCCCGCAGGATTTCGTATTCTTTTTACTCATGGAAGAAGTCATCCAAACACATGGTCTGCCATCTATTCGATTAATGAATTCATCAGTTTTTTATCAGAATTCTTTTCTTCAACAGAAGTAGAGCTTCTAGGAAAACACGGGGTTTTAGGATTAGAAAAAGAAACTTCAGCTCTTATCCATCGTATCATTTCTTCCCTCCATAAAAACTCTTTTCAAGAAGCTACTATAACACGCATCCTTGAAGGATATAACCTTCCTGTACCCGAACCTGTTCTTAATAATTTAGACAAGATTTCTCATACACCTTGGGTATATGTTTCTGGAGGAACAGTAGAAACTTTATTAAAAGATTACTTCGAAAATTCTGAAGAACTCACACACATCGAAAAACATCCTGAAAACGCTCATGAGTTAGCTGCTTTTTTTTCAGACGCTTTAAAAGATCTCCCGTCAGCAATAAAAAGCTATTTAGAAGATGGCTCTCACTCATTGATAGCTTCATCTCCAACACATGTGTTTTCTGTAATTGCAGGGTCTCCCTTATTTCGTGAAGCATGGAATAACGACTGGTATAGCTATACTTGGTTACGTGATGTTTGGGTAAAAAATCATCAAGATTTCCTAGTTGACACTGTATTAAATCAACAGGGAATCTATACATTTATAGAAAGATTCTGCACGAAATATAGTCTAGAAAAGTTTACTTATGATTTTCATGATTTCTGCTCTGATCACTCTTTATTACTCCCCGAACTCTACGAAAAAGCCTCGCGATTTTTAAAAGAAATTCTACCAAAATCAAAAGATATCTTTTCCTTATATCAGAGACGCTTATCTCATCAAATTGTGCAAGATATTCCCTATACCTCTGATCAACAACTCCCTGAAGTTTTAGACAACGTTTGCTCTTATTTGGGGATTTCATCGCGAATTACCTATGAAAAATTCAAGAAACTCATAGAACGATTTATTCCTAGTTTCTCCTTATTATCATCGGGAGAAATTCGTCATCTTTTTAAAGGATTGATGATGGAAAGTTATCAACAGTTGTATTTTGAAGAGGACATCTTCTTAAGATTAGCAACAGCTATGCGCCATCATAACCTCGCCTATCCGGCTCCACTACTCTTTGGAGACACTAATTGGGCGTACAGCTACTTCGGATTTATTCTTCATCCAGGAACTCAAGAAATTGACCTTTGGCAATTTAATTATGCCGGTTTGCAAGGATATCCATTGGAAAACATAGACAAATTACTTTCTGTATCAAGACCTTGGACACTCTATGCAAATCCTATAGATTATGGTATGCCACCGCCTCCAGGATACCGTAGTCATATGCCTAAAGGCTTTTTCTAATCCTCATCATTATCTTTTTTCTTTCTTTGGAAAATCGAACGAAATAAAGATTTTAAAGAATATTTAGAAATTTCTCTTCCCATTGCAGAAATACTTTCTGTTAATGGGAGTTTTTTAGGGCATACACGTACACAGTTGTGTGCTTGCCCACAACCTTCTATACCTTTCTTCCCCATAAGCGTGCGTAAACGTTTTTTAGACTGCTTATCTCCAGGATATGTATTAAACAAACGTGCCTGAGCAATAGCTGCCGGCCCAATAAAATCATTATGCTCATTAATTTGAGGACAAGCTTCGGTACAACATCCACATGTCATACACATAGATAGGGCATACATCAGCTCCTGCTGTTCTTGCGATACCTTCACGCCACAATTTTCCCCATCGGTATCAGCAGCTACCCAACCCTGAATCTTTTGTAAATTATCAAACATGATCGAACGATCGACAATAAGATCACGAATTAATGGAAACTTCGTTAACGGAGCTAAAACAATCTCTCGAGATCCTGTTTCTTTTATGTACTCTTCTATAAGCGCAGTGCATGCCTGACGAGGCGTACCGTTTACCAATAATGAACAAGAACCACAAACTTCCTCCAGACATCCTTGTTCCCACACAACGGGATTCACTGTTTCCCCTAGAGTATTTACAGGACGTTTTTCGATTTCCATAAGAGCACTAATTACATTCTCTCCTGGATGTAATACCAATTCAAAACTTTCCCAATATTGTTTTCCCGGGGTTCCCCGATAGATTTTCAATATAAAAGTCTCAGGAATATCCATAGTCCTCTCTTTATTTATATGGGCAAACGAATGATTTCAGGAACGTTGGCAAACTCGATTTTCCCTGTCGAAGATTTTGTATAATCTCGTAATGTAGGTTGCACATGACGTGTATCTACAGGCCTATAAGTAATCTCAGGTTCTTCAGGAGAATACGACGCTAGCGTTGTCTTTAGCCAATGAACATCATCACGCTTAGGGAATTCTTCTTTATAATGAGAACCTCGGAACTCATCTCGCAATAGCGCTCCTTTTGTAATCGCTAATGCTAGTTCTATCATAGGCCCCATCTGACGCACAAAATGAAACGTCTTATTGGCAAACTGAGAAGAATCATGCACGGAAACCTTTTGGAGTCTCTCTCTAAACATTTTCAACTGTTCTAGAGTGTCTCTTAAATCTTTGTTATTTCGTTTCACAGTAACATTTCTAACCATAACTTTGGCAATCTCTTCATGTAAAACAAAGATATTCTCCCCTCCACTTCTTGAAAGCAAAAGAGCATTTTCTTCCTTCTCTTGCTGAAGAGCATCAGAAAAATCTGTAGAGGTTGTTGGACAAGAGCCAAAAGCAGTTATGAAACGTGCGGCCTCTTCTCCAGCAACAAGCCCTGCATATAAACAAGATAATAATGAATTTGCTCCTAAACGATTCGCCCCGTGATATTGGAAATCAGATTCTCCACAATTGAAACATCCTGGGATATTTGTCATTTGACGGTAACGGCTATCGCGATCAGGATCATCCGCAGCAGGCCAATCTACCCAAGCACCACCCATAGAATAATGGACAGCTGGGAAAATTCTCATTGGAACTTTATCAGGATCTTCTCCAGTAAACTTCCTATAGATATCTAAAACGACCTCTAGCTTATGTCGTGTGGAAGCTGGCAGATGAGTGACATCTAAAAAGACTTCCATGCGTCCATCGATTCCCAATCCTGCTTCACATACCTGTAAGATAGCTCGAGCACCTACATCACGGCTAACTAAGTTCCCATAAGCAGGATACATCTCTTCTAAGAAATACCAAGGTTTTCCTGTTTCTCCACAGGGGCGTTGCGAACCATCAGGGAAGGTAATTGTTTTTGAAGCATCTCCAGGAACCCAAACGCGACCACCTTCACCACGAACAGATTCAGATATTAACCGTAGCTTATCAATACCAGGAATTGCTGTAGGATGAATTTGAATAAACTCTGGATTTGCATAGTCCATTCCCTGTAAGAATAACCGTCCATTTGCTGCCCCTGTACAAAATGTCGAGTTTGTAGACATTTTGAAAATAACTCCAGGGCCACCTGTAGCAAAAATAACAGCATCTCCTTTAAGAACTTCCAGACGATTATTGAATAAATTCATTAATACAATCCCACAGGTCCTTCCAGCACTGTTAGTAATTAATCTTACAAATTCATGATTTTCAAATTTGTTAACTTTCCCCTGACTTTCTCGACGACGCACCTGTTCATCCAGGGTATACATGAGCTGCTGTCCCGTAGAAGCTCCACAAAATACCGTACGATGATATAGAGTCCCTCCAAATCTACGCACATCTAATTCTCCATTAGGAGTACGATTAAAAGGGCATCCAAAATTATCCAACATACGGATAATCCTAGGTGCTGCCAAACACATTTCTAAAATAGGCGGTTGATCTGCTAGGAAATCACCACCTTTGATCGTGTCGTATGCATGTATATAGGGGGAATCTGCTTCTTCATGTTTAAGATTAAGAGCAGCGTTTATTCCCCCCTGAGCACATACAGAATGAGATCTTTTCACTTTTGTCAATGATACAAGATCAACAACGATACCGTAATCTGCCAATTTCATGGCCGCTGATAATCCTGCTAAACCACCGCCGACGACAATAACTCTACAACCCTGTGCTTCCATAATCTTATGCCACGCTATACAAATTCCAAATCACACTAACACCCATGGCAGCAACAACAACCATGGCAAAATAACACAAATTACGTAAAAGAGCCTGAGACCGTAAAGATATAACAACACCCCATCGGGAACAAAATGTCCAAAAACCATTAAACCCGTGAAATGCAGCAGCTATCACAAGTATAGTATAGAAAATAGCCATCCATAAGGATCCTAAAGAATCACGAACAATATAGAGAAAAGCCGTCCCTACATTAGGCGTAAGAAGATATTCTTTATTTTCTGACAATTTAGAAACAGCGCTACCTTCAAGATCCTCTTTATCCAAACGGATGGTTCCCGTTTGAGGAGCTGAGAAATTTATAGTGAAAAATCCTTTCGTGCCACGAACTATCGCTGAATAGCGAGAGGAATTAATATCCACAACATAATATGTTTGTCCATGCAGCTCTACGTGAACAGGATAACGAAGAAAACGAAACTGAACAACGTGAAAAATAAGCCCAAAAAGTAAAATCCACGCCGTTCTTCTCTGCCAAGTATAAGCAATATTTCTCGCATAAGCTAATGCAGGCTTACTACCGTCAGATGTCCCAGAATTACTTTTAGCCTGGAAAAGATAAATTATACCTATGATAGCGTGGGTGATAAAAGGCAACGCTAAAAAGGTGATTTCTATGATCTTTAGACCGGGAATCTGGTGGAATTTACTCACCAACTGAACAAATCCCTTTCCCTCATTAAAATAAGAAGAAGCAAGCATATTCGTAAACATATGCTCACAGAGAAACAACGTAAATGCAACTCCTGCTAAAGAATGAACACAACGTAAAACAAAGCTGGTGTAGTACTTCCATGGCTTCTGAGTCATCTCAGAACATGCTTCCCTTTCGTTCATCGTAAGCCTTTATTTCACAATCTCTTTTTCTAGCAACCATAAAAGCTTAAATAGAATTATGTGAAGCTATTTTTAATAACAAATCAGAGATAAGGCTAACCTTTTTTACGACCCCCTAAAAATCGTAAAACATTACCCCGAGCTATATCTGCAAGCTCTTGAGAGTCGATACCATGAATATTAGCAATAGCCTCAACCGTATAGGCTATGTAAGCAGGCTCATTTTTTTTACCACGATAAGGCGTTGGGGCTAGGAAAGGAGCATCTGTTTCTATCAACAAATGATCAAGAGGGATTTGGGCAACTACAGAACGTAAATCCTGAGCATTCTTGAATGTAACAATCCCACTAATAGAAACATACCATCCACGAGAAATGAGCTCTTTGGCTTCTTCTAAAGTGCCTGTAAAACAATGCAGCATGCCGGGACAAGAGCGTTCATCATGATGATAATATTGATCTATCATATGGAAAAAATCGTCAAAAGCACCACGACAATGCACAACCAAAGGTAACTCGCATTCTAAAGCTAAAGACAGGTATTTCTTTAGCACCTCTTTCTGACGTTCTTTGGCGGAATCATCTTCCCCGAAACAATAATCTAAACCTACTTCCCCAATAGCAGCTAATTTCCCAGCCTGAGCTAAATCTTGAAAGTATTGAAAATGCTCGTCTATATCTGTATGGGCATCTTGAGGTGGAGTCCCAGCAACATGACAAAAACGCAATTCTGGGAAACGCTCTGCGTAGTCAAAAGATTTATTCAGCTCGTCAATGGTTGTTGTTACATTAACGAGGAGGGAAACTCCGGAATTTTTTGCACGGTGAATAACATCAGTAGCATCTTCCATAAAAGCTTCGTCAGAAAGATGTAAATGTGCATCAACTAAATCCATGACCCCTCTCCTTAAAATCTTGACGCGAGGAAATGTGCAATCATACATTTCCTAGTGAAATATCTTCAAAAGAATCGATCGTTTAAGAAGCATTTTTTAAATTAAGAAAAAAAAAAGGGTGTATTTATTCAAATACACCCTAAAAAATCTAAAATTATAGATTAGTTTTTCGAAAAGACCATGTCTTCAAGAACTGATTGCGTAATCTTCTCGGGAAGCACTATAGGTTCCGACTGATCAGCAGGATAATAGACATAGGAAGGGACGCTTGCTCGTCCTAAACGTGCTAGCTCCTCGGTAATGCCCGGATCCTTACGAGTCCAGTCGGCCTCTAGGGTAACTACCCCGCGTTTTTTAAACATCTCCTGCACAGCAGTTGCATACAATACAGGTTTGTTCATCTGACAGGTTAAACACCACTTAGCTGTGAAGTTTACAAAGACAGCCTGGCCCTCTTTACGCAGCTGAGCAAGTTTTGTTGCAGAAAATGGCTGCCAAGAACTTCCTCCTTGAACTACTACAGTTTCTGCTTCTTCTGTGAAATTCCTCGAAGCAATAAAACTTAATGATAGGGCTCCCGCAACAAACCCAAAAAATAGTGTCGAAGCGAATACTCTCTGTTTCTTAGGAGAAACAGGAGTCCCCCATTTCCCTAAAATCCATGCTCCTATCCCTGCAAGCCACAATCCAGCAAGCAAGACAATTAACGCTGTAGTACTTGTTTCTGAGCCAAAGATCCATGCCAGCCAGGTTACTGTTCCTAATAACATGAACCCGGTAAGCTGTTTAAACGTACTCATCCAACTTCCAGGTTTAGGAAGAACGGATAACATCTTAGGAAATACAGAAAACACAAGATAAGGCGAGGCCATTCCCAAACCAATAGATGTGAATATCATCAACTGCTTGATAAATGATAAAGACATGACCAAACCCAATATCGAACCTAAAAAAGGTCCCGTACAAGGTGTTGTTACTAAAGTAGCTAGCACTCCATTAAATACGGCCCCCACAGCTTTATTCTTAGAAGCTCCCGACTCTGCAGACTGAAGTTTTCCTCCAAGATTAGCAAACATCGTTCCCATTTCAAACAAGCCTAAAGAACTCAAAGCGAATAGGAAGAATACAATAATCAAGGTAGCTACAAACATAGGTTCTTGAAGCTGGAAACCCCAACCAATGTTATGACCTAACATTTTTAAAAGAAAAGCAACTCCTGCCAATCCCCAAAAACAGCCTACCACCCCTAAAGTGAAACAGAGACCGTTGATAATCACCGAGGAGCGATGTTCTCCTGCAGATTTAATCAACCCGTAAACCTTAAGGGTCACTAAAGGTAAAACACAAGGCATGATATTAAGAAGAAGTCCCCCGAGGAACGCCATGGCTATAATTGTCATATAATTCCAGAATTCTGAGGCTTGCCCGGAATCACTAACTTGACCTTGGATAACGAAAGATTCAATCTCTCGACCCGCACTATCTGTAAGTAATAGAATACCTTGTAGTTGCTGATTCTTCTGAACTCCCGATAGCGTTTTAACCTTAAGTCTCCAGGCTGTCCCAGATGCCTCGTTTATCGCTTCTTCAGAATAGGCAAAGATTTTATCGGCTTTCTCTGAGATAAACCAAGCCTTATCAGCTCGGTTGGGGCTGCCGGTAATATTTAAAATAAGCTCACCCTCTTGACTACGTCCTAATGTAATCGTCTGATCATCCTTCAATAAACGTGGTCGAGATTGTAGAGTTTGAGCAAACTCTGTGGATCTTTCTGGGTGTAAAGCGGCAACGCCATCACGATATGGCAATGATAGCTCTAAATCGACATTCCCAGGTACGCAACTCTCTCCGCAGGCCAACCATTCCACATGGGCTTTTAATACTACGGATTCGTTATCAGCGCCACTTTCAGGAGCGCGGATATCCGCAACTATAAATGCGTTATCATCATAACCAAAGAATGTCGTCCCGTCTTCTTCGAAAACCTTTGGAGCAGGCCAATGCTCCTCCTCAACGACAAACCCTCTGGGTAAATTCCAATTAATTCTTAATGGACTTCCCACTTCTCCTGGGTTCTTCCAATAGATATGACTTCCTTTAGGGGCGGATATTTTAATCCCTAATCTGAATATTCCACCTTTAGGAATATGAGACCCCTCAGAAACTAGAGTAGCACCCGGCAAAACTTTCTCATCCACCACAGACTCTGCGGCATGCAATTTTTGACCATGCCCAGTAAAGGCAGGCAAAGAAAATAGAAAAGCCACCAATATAGTTTGAAAATGCTTTTTGATTTTATTCAAAATAACTCCAATTATTTCTAAATCAGGTAGATAATTATACACTATATATAGTTTTATTTTTATAAATGGTTTCGTAAATCTCTTTAACAAAACCTACTTGGCTCTATACCAGAATTTTGATAGGATCGTCTTTTGTATAATCCCCTCGTTATGTAAAGAATTTTATACTCTATGTTGCAATTCACCCATAATCCAATTATCCAGGCCTTCAGAGAAGCCGATCTTTTCGGTAAGGGGATATTCTTTAGCTTATTGATTCTTTCCTTATGCACCTGGACGGTACTACATCAAAAGCTTGCTATTCAAAAAAAATTTCTAAAATCAGGAAAATCTCTTAAAGATTTCTTGATAAAGAATCGTCATGCTCCCTTATCTTTAGAAATTCATCCGGAGTTAAATCCCTTTGCGGATCTATATTTCACTATTAAACGAGGAACTTTAGAACTTCTCGATAAAAATCGTCAGCAGGCTCCTGATCATGGACCAGTGTTGTCTATAGAAGACATTCAGTCTCTAGAGACTCTGCTAGGAGCGATTATGCCCAAATATCGCGCAATTATGCATGAAAACAATTTTATCCCTGCTACGACGATCAGCTTAGCACCCTTTTTAGGTCTTTTAGGGACTGTTTGGGGCATTTTAGTAGCTTTTTCTCATATTAGCTCAGGACAGGCTGGAGGAACAGCGATGATGGAAGGATTGGCAACGGCTTTAGGAACTACAATTGTAGGCCTATTTGTTGCTATTCCTTCTTTGATTGGGTTTAACTATCTTAAAGCTCACTCTTCTCGATTAATTCTAGAAATAGAGCAAACAGCCTATTTGCTGTTAAATTCTATAGAAGTTAAGTATCGTCAGACAAATTTATGAAACGTATTATCGTTGAAGATACTGAAGAAGATCCTAATGTCAATCTCACTCCGTTAATTGACATTGTCTTTGTTATTTTGATGGCATTTATGATTGCCATGCCCTTAATACGCCTTGATTCTATAGCGTTAGCTCCGGGGACTAAAGAGCATAAGGTTCTTGGAAAAGACGATGAACTTCCCACAACAATAAAAGTATTAGCAGATAACACAATTACACTGAATGATCAGGCTCTTTCCTTAACGGAATTAAAAACGCAACTCACCCTTCTTCATCAGCGACACCCAAATAGAGTGCCTCTGCTATTACAAGATGGCGATACACCTTTTAGATTATACCAAGAAGTCAAAACTACGATAGAATCAGCAGGATTTCACGAACTCCATATAGCTTTAAAAAGCTAATTATGAAAAAGACGCTCCCTTATATTCTCTTTGCAACTTTTCTCCACGGGATCTGCATTGTTCTCCTTGCATATTCTCCAGCACAAAAAAAACAACCCAAACTCCTACCTTTCAAAGAAAAACTCGTTATTTTAAATGAACCTCTTTCCATTATAAAAACATGCTCAACGGCAACACCTCCGTCAGAGTCCCAAGTAGTCAAAACAGAAAAAAAACAATCTATTGCTCAGGAACAACCTCAAAAACATCCTCCTAAAGTTGCTGCCGAGAAGAAAAAAACTGATAATGTGAAAAAAGTTTCTGTTCCTAGTAAACCTGTGGAAAAAGAAAAACCTGTATTAAAATCACAGATGGAAGAAAAAACTTCTGTAAAGAAAAAGGCGGAAAAAGACGCCAAACTCAAAACTATTGCAGATCTTGCGAAAACACTTTCAAAACATCTCGATGATAGTGATGCTCGACTTGCGGATATTTCTCTCCCTATAAGTAGAGAACTCTCCATACATTCATCTTTAGCAGCGACTCAAGAAGAAGAATTGTGCCAACTACTTCGTGAATATATTGTTTTGCCCTTTTCTGGGGAAGTTCGAGTAAAACTTGTATTAACACCTCAAGGGAATATCCAAGATTGTGTTTTGTTATCTGAAATTAGCGAAGCCGAAAAACAACTTATTCTTATGAGAATTCAGGAAATTCCTTTTAAAAAATTCCTCGATAAATACAAAGTCTCGAAAAATATCGCTTTTCATATTAAACTCCTGAGTAGCGAGTCTTAACACAGTAGGGGCTGTCGGAATGTTACGACGTATATTTGTCAGTACTTTCCTTATTTTTGGGATAGTTTCCCTCTATGCTAAAGATTTAGAAGTTACCGTGCGTTCTGAGATTTCTCTATTACCAATTCATGTAGAGTTAAAAATAGGCTCCAATGATGCGAAACAACAAAAATATCTACGCACACTATGCAATACTTTCATTAGCGATTTAGCTCTTGGGGATCGTCTCCAACCCACCCTTGTTAAATCTGAAACTCTTTCTGCTCCTTTTAGCATCGCTATTGTTTCTCGCTATCCTGAAATCGTATTTACTATAGCTAGAGGTTCTCAAAACCCTCAGCCATTTCTTTCCTTAATACTTACAGAAGATAACACCAGCAACCGTCAGAAAATACACGAAGCAGCGGATAAGATTCATTACGCGCTTACCAGTGTTCCAGGAATTAGCTCTGGGAAAATTGTTTTCTCGTTAAGCAAAAATCCACAAGATTGCGAATTAAAACAGGGCGAGCTTTGGTCTGTAGATTATGATGGAGGGAATTTGTGTGCTCTTACGCAAGAAAATTCTTTATCCATCACTCCCAATTGGATGAATGTAGGAAGTGGTAATCCTTATCTTTACGTCTCTTATAAATTTGGCATTCCTAAAATTTTCCTAGGTTCTCTAGAGAACACTACAGGTAAAAAGGTTCTCAATCTACAAGGGAATCAGTTTATGCCTACGTTTTCTCCAAGGAAGAAACTCTTAGCTTTTATTTCGGATACTTATGGGAATCCCGACCTGTTTCTTCAGAGTTTCTCTTTATCAAGAGGCGCTATGGGAAAACCACGAAGAGTGTTGAATGAAACTTTCGGAACGCAAGGGAATCCCTCTTTCAGTCCCGATGGTTCTAAATTAGTCTTCGTTTCTAATAAAGACGGTAGACCGCGTTTATACATTATTCAAATAGATCCAGAAATTCAAACTCCACGTTTACTCACAAAAAAATATAGAAATAGCAGTTGCCCTTCATGGTCTCCAGATGGTAAAAAAATAGCCTTCTGCTCTGTAATTAAAGGAGTTCGTCAAATTTGTTTGTATGACCTTTCTACTGGGAAAGATTATCAACTGACAACAACTCCTACAGACAAAGAAGGACCTTCATGGGCTATTGATAGTCATCATCTTGTTTATAGTGCAGGGAATTCAGGAGAGTCAGAGCTTTATTTATTAAGTCTGATTACCCAAAAAACTAAGAAAATTGTTATAGGACTGGGGGAAAAACGTTTTCCTTCTTGGGGAGGATTCCCTAATAACCAATAAAGAGAATCTTATGAAAAAGAAATATTTAAGCGTTCTGAGTTGTTTACTACTTGCGCTTTTCGCTTTACCTTCTTGCTCTTATCCTTGTGGTGATTGGGATACCGTTTGCGAAGATTGTCAGCATCCAAAAAGAAGAAAACAGAATTTTGCTTTTGTTCCCCTTTATACCGATGATGAAATGAATCAAAATTTCGCGGATGCTTATGATTCTAAGGAAGAACAATTATACAAAACGAGTAGTCAGTCGGTTGCTTTCAGAAATATTACTTTCGCTACGGATAGCTACACAATAAAAGGCGAAGAAAATTTAGCTATTCTATCTAGTCTTGTTCGCCAAATGCAAAAGTCTCCAAGAACAACGCTGTATATAGAAGGTCATACTGATGAGCGTGGCGCTGCAGCATATAACCTAGCTTTAGGAGCACGACGTGCTAATGCTGTCAAACAGTATCTAATTAAACAGGGAATCTCTGCAGAGCGGTTATTTACTATATCTTACGGAAAAGAGCAGCCCATGAACTCCGGTCATAATGAGCTCGCTTGGCAACAAAATCGTCGTACAGAATTTAAAGTCCATGCACGTTAATTATAAACATTTGTTCTATTGTGGATTATGGCTTTCTCTGGGGATTATCCTTCCCCTCGATGCTGCCGGGAAAACGCCATCCATACAAACTGTACTTGCAGAAGTCGAAGATGCTTCTGCAAAGTTACTATGTCATGAAGCTGAAATACAGATATTAACAGATCGTATAGATGAGCAAGATGGTAAAATTCAAAGATTGTCTTCTGCAAAACCAGAATCTATCACAAAACAAATTCAGCAATTAGAAATTGAACAAAAAACCCTAGCAAAAACTGTTGCTGTCCTTACAGCTTCTGTAAAGGATATCCAAGCCACCCTAAATAATAAACTTCAAGAAATACAAAAAGACCATAAGACTCTTTCTCAAGATATTCGTCTTTTACGCCGCTCTCTCTTAGCTCTTGTTGATGGCTCTTCTCCTGAAACTTACACCGATCTTTCTGATGAGGTGCCTGCACATATCCATATTGTCAGACCTGGAGAAACCTTAGGTAAAATCGCTGCGAAATATAAAATCCCCGTATCAGAATTAAAAAAACTTAATAAATTAAATTCTGATGTTATTTACGCTAATCAAAAGCTTTGTTTACCAGAGAATAAGAAATAATCATCAGTTTTTTCATAACTAATATTTACTTCTAACTATAGATAATAAACAAAGTCTTTTGTAGGATCGGAAATAAAGTCCGATTTATTCTTAATTCAATGAAATTGACAATTGCTTTATTCGGTGAAGCAGAAAAAGGAAGCTACGACACTGCTTACCTATGTCGCACTACAGTAGATCTTTACGACCATCTTGGCGGGGGGTCTGCGACAACTAGGTCAGGAATAGCCTTAGCCATACAAGCTTTGATGTACAACTATAATGTGCTTTATTTCAGAGTAAAAGAAGAAGGATACTGCGTGGACAGTTATTTTTTCGGCCTACACTTCTTAAATACTCAGACTAATTTAAAAAATATTATCGCTATGGGTCTTCCAGGTGTTGGAGATCAACACATTATAGAAGCCTCTAAATCTCTCTGCAGAAAATACAAAAGCTTTCTTTTGTTTTTTGAACAAGATCTCTATGATTTATTAACTTTTAATAAAGTTTTCTAATCGATAGTTCCGAAGTACTCTTTCAAGCCTTCTTCGTTAGGGGCCATAGCCTTCTGACCTTGATGCCAATTTGCAGGGCATACGAGTCCATGATTTTCAAAGAAAATCAAAGCATCTAATACACGAAGCTCTTCATCTATAGAACGACCCAAAGGGAGATCGTTGATTACCATATGCCTGATTATACCATCCTTATCGATCAAGAAAGATCCACGGAATGATAATCCAGACTGAGAATCCAATACGCCATAGAGTTTAGAAAGTTCATGAGTTGTATCAGAAACTAGAGGATAGGTAACACCTTTAACTCCACCAGCTTTTTTATCGGTATCTAACCAACGTTTGTGAGTATCGAGATCATCAACGGAGCAACCAATGACTTGTGCACCGCGATTTTCAAATTCTTCTAAAGAATCTTGGAAAGCATGAAGCTCTGTAGGACAAACATAAGTGAAGTCCTTAGGATAAAAGAAAAGAATAACGTATTTACCACGATAATCTTTCAAAGAAACATTTTTTACTTCGCCGTCAACGACTGCTTGTACAGAAAAATCTGGGGCAGTTTTCCCAATAAATAGCGATCCCATTACCACCCTATTTTTTATGATTATGCATCGCACCAGAGAGGACTTGAACCTCTGACCACCTGGTTCGTAGCCAGGTACTCTATCCACTGAGCTACTGGTGCACAGCTCTTTCGATAAAAAGTGTAGTCAAGTCGGGCCAAATGATCAAGTGTTTCTCCTTATCTTTGAAAAAAAGATCATTCTAAACCAAAAAGATATTACTACATTAAGAGCCGTGTAAAATTTATTTACTTATGAATCCTTCGAAAATTAGGTTTCCGGGAAGGACGGGTTTTGTATTTCTTCCGACGAGTCTGCAATAAAAAACGAACTAGTCAAAAGTAAACAGGAGATAGAAATAGAATATTTCAAAGCAAATTTAATTACTGTGAAGGGGTCAAACACTCCTGAGGCAATTAAATTTTCAAAAGTATCTTTAATGCAATTATATCCAAAGTAAGGGTCTGGATGATCTAGAACAGTATCTACTACATATTCTGGAACTTTCCCGCAATTTGTAGCCAAGACTCTAAGAGGGACTTCTGCGGATTGCAACATACACTTACACCCAAACATTACCCCCTTAGATAATTGCTCAGGGACTTTTACTATAGATGCTGCACGAGCTAAAGCTGTACCTCCTCCCGGAAGACAACCTTCTTTAAAAGCAGCTTTTATAGATTTTAAAGCATTCTCCAATCGAATTTTTTTTTCTTTGAATTCGTTTTCTGTCGTAGCTCCTAAATATATCTGAGCTAATCCACCAACAAATCTAGCTAAACGCTTTTCTAAATCCTGAGTATCCATTTCAGATTTGCTATGCACGATAGCCTCGCGCAAATACTCAATACGTTGTTCTACTCTTTCTTGGTTTCCTTTCCCTTCAAAAAAAACAGTTGAGTTTTGTTTAACAACAATTTTCCCTATTCGACCTAAAACATCTAAATTACTCTTATCTAAAGAAATTCCTAACAAATCTCCTACAAGAGTCGCGCCTGTCAAAATAGCAATATCCTCTAAAATCTCTCTACGCTGCTGACCATATCCTGGGGCTTTTATTGCACATATAGGGAGGTTCCCTTTCAGTTTATTAACAATTAAAATGGAGAGAAGCTGAGGATCAAAATCTTCAGCAATGATAATTAAAGGATCACAACTCGTTTGAAAGGTCTGCTCTAAAAAATGAATAAACGATTGATTTAAAGAAGATAACGTCTGATTACACAATAAGATAGATGCATTTTCATAAACAACTTCCATCGTTTCGGGATGCGTCACAAAATATGAAGATAAATATCCCGAGTTTAATCCTACATGTGTCGTAGTTTCTAAAGCAGTCTCTGTTCCTTCTTTCACTACAAAGACACCCTCAATTCCCACGCGAGCTATAGCATCGGAAAGAATCTTCCCAATGGATGGATCATAGTTGGCTGAGGTTGTAGCTATATGAAATATATCTTCTGTTTCACTGACTTCAACTGCGAGCTTGGCAAGCTCCTTATCTAACATCTCTCCAGCAAGTTGGATTCCTTGTTTAATTTCTAAAGGATCTAATCCAACCGCAATGCCTTTAAGCCCTGAAGAAAATAACGCTTCTGTTAGCACGATAGTCGTAGTAGATCCATCTCCTATCTCAGCTTCCGTTTGTAATGCAGCTTCCCTAGCAAGTTTTAAACCAGTATTTTCAAAAGCATCAGATAAATTAATCTCTTTAGCTATTGAAGCACCGTGTTTTGTGACATAAGGAGGGGAAAGATCTTTTTTGATAACAACATGGGAGCCTTGAGGTCCTAAGGTTGTTGTGACGGCCTTAGCTAAAGCACGCACGCCTCGATTTAACGCGCTAAGTCCTTCTAATCGATTCTTGAATATTTTAGACACGTTTTTTCTATATCTCCCCTAGATTCCAGGGATAAGGCGACCCTATAAGGTCGCTTATAGAAACAACAAAAATTCCTGTCAAACAGAGGAATCCTTAGAGGAAATTACTTTTAATCCCCATAGTCAGCTATTAAGAAAGGCTTACGTATATTTTCGAACTTTGTTCTACCTTCAATACATAATTTTTTTAACGGCCAAATAATATAGCGCTCGTTTTGGCAAATATACAAAAACTTTTCTTCTCCTAAACAACGATGAATAGACGTTCTTCGCAAAGGAATTTTCTCTAAAGCTTTAAAAGCATTTTCCACTTGCTTAGGATAAAGAGTCTTTAGAGTACCTAAAATTGTACATTGGGTTTCCATGGGAAGAAATTCTTCAGGCTTTTCCAACATAAGTAAAACTCCCGAACAAAATTCCATCTTATATTTACCAAAAAAAGGCTCGTAACAGAAAGGATAGAACATGATTCCTGGTAACCGCGCTTCATTTAACTTCTTCGCAACAAGATTGCCATCCATCCAGGGAGCTCCAATTACCCTAAAAGGAAGAGTGTAACCTATACCAATACTTGATATAGATAAAGCTCCTATAATCCCTGTTGCTGCATAGAAAAAGGTCGTTTGTGCATCAGGAATTTGTGGGCTAGTAGGAATCCAATTTAATCCAGTTTGAGAGAATGTCATCGAACGTTTCCATCCTTGCATGGGAACGACAGATACCTGAGCATAAGGCGCATACTTTGCTTTATAAAATAATGCGAGTTCTCCGGGAGTCATCCCATAGCAATAAGGAATTTCTGGAGTATAATCAGCTTCGGACGTAGGCAGCGGGCCATCAATTACCCTGCCCCCCATTGGATTTGGACGATCTAGAATGATCAAAGTCTTTTTATATTTTTGTGCAGCACAAACTAAATGAAGTAATGAAGAAACGAAAGTATAAGAACGCACCCCAATATCTTGCACATCGTAGATTAAAACATCACTACCTTGCACAGCACATTCAGGAATGTCTTTAATACCGTAGAGAGACACTGTACGTAATCCTTGAACTCCAGGAGCAGTTCCAGGAGTTTCTGCAGGTGCTGTACCGTAATATCCGTGTTCTAACGTGCAAAGAATATTCAAAGAGCATAGATCTTTATGCTCTTGAAAAACAGATAAGGCGTCCTTCCCTTCACGATTAATAGCAGCATTATGAGAAACTAATGTTACTTTCTTACCACGAATCCAAGATTTATAAGATTCATCGTTAAAAAGACGATCTAACCCGACAGAAACCTGAGAAAATCCTAAGTAAGGAAATAAACATAATAAAATTAAAAACGAGCGTATTACTCTCATAACATCCGTCTGCCTATGAAAAACAACATTCTGATAGTTTGTATGTTGGTTAAGTACTGCTAGCAAAAAAGATATCTTTGTGCAACCGTGCTAATAGTTGTGTAGGTGCGTCTATTTCGATTATTTTGTAATATAATCGGCGAAGATACTACACTCGACAAAATTGCTAGTGTGATTTCAAACGAGACAAAGACTTTTAGTTATTTGCTCTTTCCCTTTTGCTAAGGAGAAACCCATGAAGATAGTAATTGCTAGCTCCCACGGTTATAAAATACGGGAAACCAAGACTTTTTTAAAACAATTAGGAAGTTTTGATATTTTCTCATTAACAGATTTCCCCAACTATCGCTCTCCTAAAGAAGTAGGTTGCCTTCCTGAAGAGAATGCTCTAGCAAAAGGTCTTCATGCGGCGAAGGAACTCAATTCTTGGGTTATTGCTGATGATACTATGCTTATGGTCCCTGCATTAAATGGCCTTCCCGGTAAACTGTCCGCTATTTTTGCTGGAGAAGATGCCTGCGATAAAGATCACAGAAAAAAACTTCTACAGGAAATGCAATCTTTAGAAAGTATTGTAGACCGCTCTGCATATTTTGAATGTTGTATTGTTCTTGCTTCTCCTGAAGGGAGATTCTTCAAAGCCCGAGGAATTTGCGAAGGTTATATTAGCAATCAAGAAAAAGGTTCGTCAGGGTTTGGCTATGATCCATTATTTTTAAAATATGATTATAAACAAACATTTGCTGAACTTTCTGAAGATGTAAAAAATCAGGTCTCACATAGAGCCAAAGCTTTACAAAAGCTAACTCCTTATTTGCAAGACCTGTTAGAGAAACATCTAGTCTCTAGGAATTAGCGTTTCTAACGAATGTTCTAAACAGTCGCGAATCTCACGCATTTCTGTAAGTATAGCTTCTGCTCTTAAGAAATCTGCCTCTAAACTCGCTGCAGCAGGCATGCCTTCTTTACCTTGAAGTTTCTGCGTCGCTACAGGCATCTCTAAACTAACTGTAGATTTCGCTGTAAGTCGGTGTGTCTTGTTAAAAGAAACTGTTTGAATACCTTCATTCATGGGAGCTTCCAATTAATCATGGGCTTATTCAGCTTTTTAAGCAGGTAGTTAATTTTTGAAAAGTGCGAACAACCAAAAAAACCTCTATGTGCCGCTAAAGGAGAAGGATGCGGAGCCGCTAAAATAGCATGTTTATGTGCGGAATGAAAAAGTAAATCACATTTCTTTCTTGCAGCATTCCCCCATAATACAAAAATCACATGCGAACGATTTTCTATAAGCTTAGCAACAATAGCATCGGTAAATTGTTCCCATCCCTGACCAGCATGAGAAAAAGGAGCTCCTGCACGTACAGTCAACACAGTATTTAATAATAAGACTCCCTGATCTGCCCAAGATTGCAAACACCCTGTGGTATTTTCTATCCCGAGGTCAGTCTGTAATTCACGAAAGATATTAATGAGAGATGGGGGTAGACGAACACCTTTCGGGACACTAAAGCTTAATCCATGAGCTTGCCCTTCTCCAGGATAAGGATCCTGTCCAAGAATAACAACGCGTACGGAATCAAAAGGTGTGCTTTTTAATGCAGTAAAGATATTGTCTTTTGCGGGGTAAACGATTGTCTGGGAATACTCAGATTGTAAAAATTCCCTAAGCCTACACATATAGGGCTGGGACCACTCAGTTTTAAGCTGCTCTTGCCAAGACAAAGGAAGCTGGTCTATAGTAAAGGCATTTTGCATAAACCACCCACTTTTATTATTTGAAAATAGAAGTATATTAACCTTCTTAGATTATTTTAGCTTCAGTGATCCTGATTTTTTCAGCCAGAAGCTATAAGTTAGGACACCACCACTATGCTCACTTCAGAATTAAACGAAGCACAAATTGCAGCTGTCACCTCACCATTAAGTCCTATTTTGGTTCTTGCTGGAGCTGGAGCTGGGAAAACTCGCGTGGTAACATGCCGTATTCTCCATTTAATTAATGAAGGCATTGCTCCTAAAGAAATCCTAGCTGTTACTTTCACCAATAAAGCAGCAAAAGAACTTAAAGAACGTATTTTACATCAATGCCCTCAAGCTCATGGTACGGATATTCCTATGGTATGTACATTCCATAGCCTAGGAGTCTTTATCCTACGTCGCTCTATACAAGCTTTAAACAGAGAAAATAATTTTATTATCTATGATCAAAGTGACACTGACAAGCTTCTCAAACAATGTTTACAAAAATTTAATTTAAAGAAAACTCTCAGTAATTCTATACAATATCACATATCTCAAGCAAAAAATCGTCTGCTATATCCTGAGGATTTAGACCCTGAAGAATATATTGATCCGGTGGTTTCTATCTATAAAGAATACCAGCAACGTCTAAACGAAACTAATGCTTTGGACTTTGATGATCTTTTATTTCTTACTGTAAAGCTATTTAAGGAATTCCCTGAGATTAGAAAAGAATACAGCGAACTATGGAAAGCTCTTCTTATTGACGAGTATCAAGATACCAACCATGCACAATATATGATGGCTCAGACTATTGCAGGGAAATATCAAAATATATTTGCTGTAGGAGATCCCGATCAATCTATCTACTCTTGGCGCGGAGCAAATATCCATAATATTTTAAACTTTGAAAAAGACTATCCCAAGGCTCTTGTCCTACGTTTAGAAGACAATTATCGTAGTTATGGAAATATTCTTAATGCTGCTAATGCTTTGATTCAAAATAATGCCTCGAGGTTAAAGAAAGACTTAAGAAGCGTGAAGGGTCCTGGAGAAAAAATTCGTGTATTTCTAGGAAAAACAGATAAGGAAGAAGCAGAATTTGTCGCGGATGAAATCAATCGTCTCCATAGAAGAGCAAATATTCCTCTACGTGATATCTGTATTTTTTATAGAACAAACTTCCAATCTCGTACCTTCGAAGACGCTTTATTACGTAGACGTATTCCCTATGAAATTCTTGGGGGGTTATCTTTCTACAAACGCAAAGAAATTCAAGACATCTTAGCTTTTCTAAGAATGTTCACTGCTAAATGCGATGTCGTTGCCTTTGATAGAACAGTAAATCTTCCCAAACGCGGTTTAGGACCTTCTACGATTTCTTCTTTAATAGACTACGCTCTCACTAATAACCTCCCCATGTTAGAAGCATGTAAAAATGCTTTAGAAAGTCAAACTGTAAAGCTATCTAAGAAACAACAAGAAGGTCTAAGAAGTTATCTAAGTATTTTCCAACAACTCGAGCATGCTTATGAAACTCTTCCTCTCAATGAGTTTGTTGTCGCTACCATACGAATTACAGGTTACCTTCAAGTCTTAAAGGAAGATCCTGACACTTTCGAAGATAGAAAAAGCAACCTTGATGAACTCGCTTCAAAAACTTTTGAGTGGGAACAGCAAAATACAGAGGGCACCTTAGAAAGTTTCTTAGATGATTTAGCTTTAAAAAGTTCTACAGATGAAACAGAACTGATTACCGATCGTGTCAATCTTATGACGATTCATAACGGCAAGGGATTAGAGTTTCGCATAGCCTTTGTCGTAGGATTAGAAGAAAATCTCTTCCCCCATGCAAACTCTAAAGGAAGTTATGAAAATCTTGAAGAAGAACGACGGCTATGCTACGTAGGAATCACTAGAGCACAAGATCTCCTTTATTTAACCGCAGCACAAACTCGTTTTCTTTGGGGCACAGTTCGTGTCATGAAACCGAGTCGATTTCTTAAGGAAATCCCTAGAGATTACTTGATTCAAGTACATTAGGTATGTTTCAGCAACATCAAAAGCTTTCTCAAAACTACCTTCCCTCGCTGCGCATGCAGCAGGGATTGCAGATGTTGCAATCTTCAATTACCGAACTTTCCTCTTATGTACTTCAACAAATCATCCATAATCCCTTCTTCGACATCTCCTCTTTAGAAGATGAGGAATGGTCCATATGTTCTTCTTTACCTTCTATAGATGCTGGATATTCTCGCCCGGAATCCTTATTTTCCCATCTTTTCACACAAGTACAGCAGACGTTTGATAGTTGTGAGGAATTGCTCATTGCTCAGCACATCATAGGAAATCTATCAGACCAAGGTTTATTTCTTTCTTCTCCTGAAGAGCTGTCGTTGCAGTTAGAAATTCCTTTAGAGATTATTCATACTGTTTGGAAAACAATTCAGCATTTTCATCCCTTAGGCATAGCCTGCCCTACCTTACAAGACTATTGGTTATTACATTTAGAAGGTTCCTCACACACTCTCGCTTATAAAATCATCAAAGAGCACTATTCTCTTTTGATTAACTGTGACTTTCTACGTATAGCAAAAAAATGCCGCTGTTCTCCTTCAGATATAAGAAACGCTCTTAAATCAGCTTTAGCAAAAATGCCTTGGTGTCCCGCAGAAGGTTATGCATCTTTATCTGACATACAACCTGCGCTTCCTGATGTTTACATTACTAAAAAAAACCAGATTTGGGAAATTCAAGTTAGTTCTCGAGGGTTGCCCCCTATAAAACTTAACAGTGAAGTTTTTCATATTTATGAACAGCTTCCCAGAGAAGAGAAAAAAAATCTCACACAGCAAATTCTTTCTGCTAAATGGCTCATTAAAAATCTAAGAAAACGAGAACAAACTTTATTTGCCATTGTAGAAAAGATACTCCCTCATCAAGAAAGCTTTCTTCTTGGAAAGACATCCTCCCCTAAAGCATTATCTGTAAAAAGCTTATCCGAAGAACTTTCCTTTCATGAATCAACAATATTTCGGGCTATAGAAAATAAGACATTGGCAGCGCCTATTGGAATTATCTCTATGAAACAGCTGTTTCCACGTGCCGCTAGTAATGACACTTCTCAATCTAAAGAAACAATTTTACAGTGGATTCATCAATGGATAGCTTCAGAAACAATACCCTTATCTGATGCTGACATTAGCGAACGAATTTCTCAACAGGGAATTCAATGTGCTCGTCGTACAGTAGCTAAATACCGTACACAATTAAAGATTCTTCCCGCACACAAAAGAAAATCGTATTCTGAAATGTAAAGCAGTTTTACATCTTGGAAATTAAGTAAAGTAAGCAATATAGATTTGCTGCCATCGAACACTTTCCAACTTTTGTTCTCTAGCATATTTTTCAAGAACTGGAATGGGTTGCGTTGCAAACATACGAATTTCTGCATCTGTAAGTCTTAGCATTACCCATAAAGGAGGAACACCAAGCATCCTACGAATCTTCTTCATAGCACGACGAAAATAACTCTGTACAATGAACAGCCTAGCTCCAAAATAGGCAGGAGTCGCAAGAATACAAGCAAGACCAGCCAAAGGAGACCATAAACTTAATCCAAGACCAGAAAGGACGAAGAAGAACAAACAATAACTCTCTCCTGGCGAACGAAATAAAGGTCCTAAAAACCGTCTCCACACCTTTGGTGAAGTTTGATAAGCTAAGGCTTCTTCAAACATAGGCTCATAGAACTTCATACGTGCAGCATGAACAGCTTCGTGGGCAAGGATCTCTTCCTTAGAATACATATACAACCAGCGTGCTGCTTTACGTAAGTGTTTACGTAATTGTATGATCACCTGATTATTTGCTATCCAAGTGCATCCTGCTTCCCAGACATCCATACCTTCATTAGAATAGATGACCTCTAAATGTGTGGGATTAATATCGAATATCTCTTGCAATCTTGGAGGGAAAGCAGTGGGATGATCAGGAGCGTTATCAATAATGTCTTGAGCGCGGTATAGAAAAGGAGGTTTTAACTCTTCAGGACCAGCTATGATTCCCTGCTTATTCAAATCAAGTAGGTCATCTTCTAAAGACTTTGGAGGAATTAAAAACTCAAACTTTTCCACGTTTTAGTTCCATTTTTCTAAGATACTAATTGCAGTTTAGAAATACTACTTACCCATTGTTAAAATCAAAAACGCAGTCAAATTAGATCAATGAGTTTTTCAGCAAATATTCTGATTAGATGTAAGGTTTGTTTCTTATCTTTTCAACTTTCAAAAACAAGAAATATTCTTATTAAAGTTTTCTTATAGAGCTACATTCCATAAGTATTACATTATTCCCTTGAAAAGAATCTACCTCATACTGAATAACCATTAGGACGTGCCAGGGCCTCTGGTCAAATCTCTGCTGAAGAATTAGGGTTTTGTTCTTTTTAATATGTTTCATATGGGATCAGCTCTACGAATCGTAGAAATTGTCGAGATAACCAATTCTCAACAATAAACGGTATTTTCCTCTAAGAGAAAAATAAAATTACCTATTTTTAACCCTTCTTTAATTTTGGAGACTTAATCTCTATATTAAGAAGATTATTGTCAAAAATTCTAGCTTGTCCGTTATTACAATGAGCTGAAACACGCGTTCGTAGTGAAAGCTTGCAATAAATAATAGATGGTTGCATGAGGGTTTTTTTTAGATAGGGAACATAAACAATAAAAAAGGAGAGGCGTTTTTACTCCGAATAAAATCCGGAGCTCGCCATTTAATATTAATGAAAAAATCCTTAATCGTAGTGGAATCTCCTGCTAAAATTAAAACCTTGCAAAAGCTCTTAGGGAAAGGTTTTATTTTTGCTTCATCACTAGGACATGTTGTTGATCTTCCCGCCAAGGAATTCGGTATCGATATCGAACATGATTTCGAACCTGATTATCAAGTTCTTCCTGATAAACAAGAAGTTATCAGCCAAATTCGCAAATTAGCCTCTAGCTGTGAAGTTGTTTATCTATCTCCCGACCCTGATAGAGAAGGAGAAGCCATAGCCTGGCATATCGCCAACCAGCTTCCAAAAAATACGCACATGCAACGAATTTCATTCAATGCAATTACCAAAGGTGCTGTTAACGAAGCTTTAAAGCATCCTCGAGAAATCGATATGGCTTTAGTAAATGCGCAACAAGCCCGTCGCCTCTTGGATCGTATTGTAGGTTATAAGATCTCTCCTATTTTAAGTCGCAAGCTCCAGCAACGATCAGGCATATCGGCAGGACGTGTGCAATCTGTTGCGTTAAAGCTTGTTGTAGATCGTGAAAAAGCTATAGAAGCTTTTGTTCCTACAGAATATTGGAATATCCGTGTTTTCCTTCAAGACCCTAAGACCTCAAAAACTTTTTGGGCGCATCTCTATTCTGCAGATGGAAAAAAATGGGAAAAGGAACTTCCTAAAGGAAAAACCGAAGATGAAATTTTATTAATCAATTCCGAGGCTAAAGCTCAACATTATGTAGAGCTTTTAGAAGATGCTTCCTATAGAGTTACTCGCGTAGAAGCTAAAGAGAAACGTCGCAACGCAGCGCCACCGTTTATTACATCAACTTTACAGCAAGAAGCCAGTCGTCACTTTAGATTTTCTTCTTCGAAAACAATGTCTGTGGCTCAGACACTATATGAAGGCGTTGAATTAGATAATGAAGATGCAACAGGATTGATTACATACATGCGTACAGATTCCGTACGTATAGATCCTGAAGCATTAAGCAATGCTAGAGACTACATACAGGATACATTTGGTCAAGAGTACCTTCCTAAATCCCCTAATCTCTATGCCACAAAGAAAATGACTCAAGATGCCCACGAAGCTATTCGTCCTACGGATATTCAGTTATCTCCAGATAAGCTTCAGGGAAGATTAACTGACGATCAACACAAACTCTATTCTCTCATTTGGAAACGTTTCGTTGCTTCCCAGATGAATCCTGCAATTTATGATACGTTAGCGATGACCATCTCTACGAACGTAAAAATAGATTTACGCGCTTCAGGATCGTTATTGAAGTTCAAAGGTTTTCTAGCTGTATATGAAGAGAAAATTGATGATGATATAGCTGAAGAAGAAAACCTCTCTCTTCCTCAACTGCATGCTCAAGATGTTTTGGATAAAGAAAAGGTTTCTGCAGAACAGGCATTTACAAAACCTCTTCCGAGATTCACAGAAGCTTCTTTAGTAAAAGAGTTAGAAAAGTCTGGGATAGGCCGTCCATCCACATATGCAACGATTATGAATAAAATTCAAAGTCGTGAGTATACAATTAAAGAAAACCAACGTCTGCGTCCTACAGAATTAGGGAAAATCATTTCACAATTCCTAGAGACGAATTTTCCTAGAATTATGGACATAGGTTTTACAGCTCTTATGGAAGATGAGCTAGAACTTATCGCTGATAATAAAAAGTCCTGGAAACTACTTCTTAGAGAGTTTTGGGACCAATTTCTTCCTGTAGTCACCACAGCAGAAAAAGAAGCCGTTATCCCACGTGTTGTAACCGATATAGAATGCTCGGCATGTCATAAAGGGAAACTCGTTAAAATCTGGGCAAAAAATCGTTATTTCTATGGCTGCTCAGAATACCCTGAGTGTGACTTCAAAACTTCTGAAGAAGAACTTGCCTTTAATAAAGATGACTATGCTGTTGATACACCTTGGGATAGTCCCTGTCCTGTTTGTGAAGGTAAAATGAAAGTCCGTCATGGGCGTTTCGGCACGTTTTTAGGATGTTTAAACTATCCTAAGTGCCGTGGAACGATTTCTATTCATAAAAAGGGAGAAGAAGTAGAAAAAGAAGAATCCATTCCTTGCCCCGCTATAGGATGCTCTGGAAAAATTCTCAAAAAGCGTTCACGTTATAATAAAACATTCTATTCTTGTTCAGAATATCCCGACTGTAGTGTGATTGGCAACACTATAGATGCTGTTGTTACAAAGTATACAGGAACACCAAAAACTCCTTACGAAAAGAAAACAACAGGCAAGAAAAAAGCTGCATCAAAAACAAGTAGTAAAACTACAAAAACAAAAGCAAAGAAAAAGAGTGAAGGAAAAACTACTAGGGTAGGCTCTTTACTTACACCTTCTCCTGAGCTTGCCTTAATGATAGGCAATGAGCCTGTAGCGCGTGGAGAAGCCACAAAGAAAATCTGGAAATACATCAAGGATCAGAATCTACAATCGCCTGAAAATAAAAAGATGTTAATTCCCGATGAGAAATTTCAAGCAATTATTGGCCCCGAACCTGTGGATATGTTCCAACTGCCAAAATTGCTAAATCAGCATTTATTTAAAGCTGGTTGATCCCGATGCTCATCATCAGCTTCTTCATAACTATCGATAAGCTGATACACTTCTTGCACAGATGTAGCTTTAGACAAGGCTGAGCGTAGAAATCGCACTTTGGAAGCTGATATTAGATAATGTCCGCAAAGCTTTCGTGTTTCACAGAGAAACTTCGCTTCACTTTGATAATATTCATCTGCCCACTGCAAATGTTGAATAAATGCCTGTTTCCTCACCGAAAAAGGTATTTTTTCATATGTTCCTGTCGTGAGATAATCTTGTATCTGTCTTACTATCCAAGGAGCTCCCATCGTACCACGTGCAACAAGAACGCCATCACAGCCCGTAGTGTCTAGCATTACTTTAGCAGCTTCTGGAGAAAATACATCACCGTTTCCAAATACGGGGAAATCTTTACCCGCAGCGGCCTTCGCTCGTGATATATATTCAAGATTACTAGGGCCAACGTAGCCTTGGGCGCGCGTTCTTCCGTGTACGAAAACAGCGCTAGCTCCAGCATCTTTGATCACTCTCACCGTCTCTTCGATATTAATGTTATTTCCATCCCATCCAGAACGTATCTTTACAGTAACAGGAATGGATACAGCCTCTATAATCTTTTCTAAAACTTTCCCAATAAGCTCAGGAGATTTCAACATCCCCGATCCGCTACCATCTTTTGTAATCCTATCCGTAGGACAACCGCAGTTTAAATCTATTAAATCGAAACCTAAACCCTCTAATACCTTAGCAGCTTCCCCCGCCATTTCGGGTTTACTACCACAAAGCTGCCCACCTATAGGGCGCATCGATTCAGAATATTCTAAAAGTTTCAATGTGCGCGAAGGAGAGTAATGTAACCCTTCTATCTTAACCATCTCACAAAACATCAGAGCGGGCGGGCCATAAAGCGCCGACATTCTCCGATAAGGATAATCTGAAAAACCCGCTAAAGGTGCGTAAACAATGGGGGATCTTAGTAAAATATTTCTTATATATATTGAAGAAGCCATGGAGACTGGAAAATATTAAGAATAACAAACCTCAGGGTTCGTATCACAATAAAAGGAACAGCCTCTAAGCAAAGTAGAGCGATCAACGGACTAATATCAATGAAGCCAATACGAGGAATAAATTTTCTAAATAGAGCTAAGTAGGGGTCTACGAACCTGTATACGTATTGGTACCATTTTGTATTGTGACATTCAGGAACCCAAGAGGCAAGAATATACACCAAAATTAAAAAACTATAAACATTAATAGCGGCTTTCAAAAAATAAGATACCATTTCTTTTCCCTTTATAAACAATTAATATGTGTTTTTCTTGAAAAACAGCCATTTATTCTTTAAAATGGTTACCTTTATTTTTTAAGAACACCGTACTATGGATTTTAAACTGCCCATATACCACATCGGGGTAACCCAAGATGCAAATAATACTATTAAAATAGCAATTTTGCAGAAAACATGTAAAGGATGGATAGTTTCCCATTGCGAGCATATCTTTGAAGATCAAGAATGGCAACTTCCAAAAAAATACTTAACAGCTTCTATAACTTTTTCTTTAAAGGGAACTGATAGTCTAATTAGAAGCTCTGTTTCTTCATTAAAAAATAAAAAAAACATTTTAAAGATAGCTTTAACTGATTTAGAAACTAACGCGGCATTTCCCTGGAATTCCTTGGTAGTTGCTCCTAAATTAGGCAAAAAAAACGAAAATGGAGAAACCCTAGTAACTTTATGGGTAACACAGAAAGCTACAGCTGAACGTGAAATAGCTCTCCTACACAAAGCGCGCATATTTCCAGATGCCATATCCTGCCAACCTGCGGATATATTTTCCCTAGCGCAACAGACACCTTTAAAAGCTCTCCCTGCATATTTTTTGGTTTATACGGGTTCTTCTGAGACTACGTGTCTTTTTGTCCAAAATGGATCGGTTCTGGTCTCCCGTTCTTTTTGCAATCCCACTAAGAAAAACAGCGACGATATTCTCACCACGCTAGATTACGTAAGGGAGACTTATCCTGCTGTAGAGTTAACCGCTATACATACTGTACAACTTCCTGAGGAATCAAAAAAATATTTAGAACAAAAATTGTCTTTACCCCTGATTTCCTGCCAAACAATGACTTTTGGTTTAGAAGAGGAGGAGTGGGCAAATTATGGTGATGCGATTACTACGGCGTATCACGGAGCTTCCCGAAAGACATTAACATTTCCCTATAATCCAGTTTTTAACTGTGTAGAGTCCCAGAAGCATTGGTTGAAACGTTCTGCATTTATAATAGGAAAACTAGCCCTATTATCCACAATATTTGTGGGTCTAGGCTCTACGTTAAAACTCGCCTCTATTTCTCATCGAGTACGAGAAAATTTCGCCTTAGTGTGTCCTGAAACAAAAAAAATTCCTAAATCCCTTCGTGGTGTAGAAGAAGCGCTGCACACTGCTGTATCATCGAATATGCGCTTTGAGTATCCCTACCTGCCTACAATCCCGACAAATAAAGAAACTATGCAATTTCTTTCTTCTGTAGCGCAGAATACTCCTTCCGTGAGACTTTCGTATTTCTGTTATTCCCTAGCATCATTCCCTTCACAACAGAATCCTGCGCTACCTTACAAAGCGCTTATTTCCGTTAGAGGTGAAGGAAATCCAGAAGAAGTGTCTGAATTCCTCCGCAAAATATCCCTTCATCCCAAACTCTCCGATGTTACCAAGACATTGTGTGATGGACACTCTTTTGAATTACAATTTACTATAGTTTCCCAGGAAGCCCTATGAAAAAATGGTCATTAGTTTGCGCTCTTATTGCGTTAAGTTTAGTTAGCTGTCTTCCGATTATAGGCATCGTTTATAAACATGTCCGGACAACAAAACGTTGGGAAGCTCTAAACTCGCACATTCTTACTCTAAAAGTTATGAAAGATCAATCTGATCTGATTAATAGAATGAACGCGCGCCTTAAACAACAACATAAAAACATACAACCCCAAGAATTTATTCAAGCGAGTAAGAAAATCCGCCTATTAGGTAGGGAACAAGACCGTTTGATGTCTCTTAAAGAAAATTCCCTGATTTCTCAGAGTAAAGAGGTGTGGTCAAGGAAACAACTGTTTCTTTCGTCCAAAAATCAAGCGCTATGGTCAATCGGACAAATTTCCGATGATCTCATATCGCTACGTCTGGAAAATCCTGTAGAAGCTGATAGCGATAATCTTGAAGAACTATTTCATCTATTCGATACTAATAACCCCAACGCACCTTTAGCTTTCTTCACACATTGGGAAATGACAAAACTGACCACACCGTTAAACAATCAGGTATGGTCTATAAATGCTGAGGCTATAAGTCGATGGTTATAAGAAAATTTTTATGCTTATTCCTTCTATGTTTTGCTTTTACTCCGGGCTATGCTGCTGGAACCTATGAGAAGCTGACTTTAACAGGGATTAACATCATTGATAGAAATGGCTTATCAGAGACGATTTGCTCCAAAGAGAAGCTGAAAAAGTATGCTAAGGTAGATTTCCTATCTCCCCAGCCCTATCAAAAAGTTATGCGTATGTATAAAAATACACGAGGTGAAAATGTTTCGTGTTTAACAACATACCACCCGAATGGTCAATTAAAACAGTATTTAGAATGTGTGAATAATCGCGCTTGCGGACGTTATCGAGAATGGCATAGCAATGGGAAAATCAAAATCCAAGCAGAAGTCATAGGGGGAATTGCAGATCTTCATCCCTCTGCAGAATCCGGATGGTTATTCCATGGAACAACACTAGCTCATAGCGATGAGGGCATGTTAGAGGCTGCCATTAATTACGATAAAGGTCTGCTACAGGGAGCCTCGTATTACTATCATCCGAATGGTCAAGTATGGAAAGAGTGTTCTTATCATAAAGGTCGCGCTCATGGTGATTTCCTTACTTATACAGTGGAAGGTTTCCTGCTGAAAAAGCAAACTTATCAAGATGGAGAAAAGCATAGCACATCCGTACGCTATGAAGAACGCTCCAATGTTGTGCTTTCTGAAGAAGAATATGATAATGGTTTATTATTAAAAGGTTCTTATTTAGATCCTCAAACACACGAAGTATTCTCTGAAATCGTTAATGGCAATGGAATACAAGCAATCTACGGGAAACACGCCATTGTAGAAACTCGTGTGTTTGTACGGGGAGAAGCCTGTGGGAAAGTTACCGTATTCGATAGTCTTGGAGATCAAATTCTTCAAACATATGCACTGATTGAAGGTGCAAAACATGGTGAAGAGTTATTTTTCTACCCCGACACGGGGAAATCCAAACTTCTTTTAACCTGGAATCACGGCATTTTACAGGGTCCTGTAAAAACCTGGTATCCAAATGGATCACTAGAAAGTTGTAAGGAATTGATAAATAATAAAAAATCCGGCCTATTAACTCTGTACTATCCTGAAGGCCAGATTATGGCTACTGAAGAATACGACAATGAGCTACTTATAAAAGGAGAATACTTCCGTCCCGGAGATCGACATCCCTACTCTAAAATAGATAAAGGCTGCGGCACAGCCGTATTTTTCACATCTTCAGGAACTATCACTAAAAAAATCCCCTATCAAGATGGTAAACCTCTGATCAATTAGCTATGGATACCTCTGTAATTGCTGAGAAAAAGAAGCAACGTGAGTTTTTTATCTCCCTAAGACAATCTATACAGGAACCACGATTATCACAAGCCGCTCAGGCCGTTGCTTCTTTTATTCGTGAATTGCCTAAGGGAAGCTTCGTGCTTTCCTTTATTCCCTTCCAATCAGAAATCAATATAGATTTAGCAAATCGTATTCTCATCAACGAATTCTCCCTAGCTCTACCACAAACACAAGATTATCAACTTACACCTGTTCATGTACCCTCGTTAGAGGTCTTATCAAAACTCACGCATCCTTTACGGATTTCTGAATTTAATTTAGAGCCCATTGAACCTCAACAGATCACCCACGTTCTCGTTCCTGCCCTAGCTTTTGATGATAATAATTATCGTCTTGGTTACGGCGGTGGTTATTACGATCGTTGGTTGGCACTAAATTCCCACCCCACAACTATAGGCATCGGTTTCAAAGAACAAAAAACTCTTATTCTCCCCAGAGAAGACCACGATATTCCCCTATCTCAAGTATTTTTCGCGTAACAAAGTCTATTTTAGGAAAGGTGTTCAGAAATATCTCCTAGAGATTTTTACCCCCTAATTATAAAGACCTTTGTGTTTTTTCCGATAAATCAGTGAATTGTCAATAACACATTCTGTGTGTATGATGGCAGGCCACTGTCAAGGTGATTACGAAAAACCTTTTATCCTCATTACAACGAACTCTACAGATACAGAAAATGTTACATTTACAACTGCTTTCTATCTTGACTGGTGTGAAAAATTGGGTTATCCATAAAAATCAAAAGAAAAGCCAAGCATACATCTATCATAAAAAATCACCACTCTGACATCTCTTAGCTAATTTCGAGAAGAAGCTTACCCATTTCTTCTCTCAAAGTCCAAAAATGAAGGACTATTGCATAGAAAGTGTGGAAAAAAGGAGCACCTATTAAATGAATGTACCTGATCGTAAAAAAGCACTAGAAGCAGCAATTGCCTATATCGAAAAACAATTTGGCTCTGGATCTATCATGAGTCTAGGGAAACACTCTGCCACTCATGAAATTTCAACTATAAAAACAGGAGCCTTATCTTTAGATTTAGCTTTAGGTATTGGGGGTGTTCCAAAAGGACGTATCGTTGAGATTTTTGGTCCTGAATCTTCAGGGAAAACTACATTAGCTACCCATATTGTTGCGAATGCTCAAAAAATGGGCGGCGTCGCTGCATATATCGATGCAGAACATGCTTTAGATCCCAGCTATGCTTCTCTTATAGGTGCAAATATCAATGATCTTATGATCTCCCAACCTGATTGTGGTGAAGATGCTTTAAGTATTGCTGAGCTATTAGCAAGATCAGGAGCTGTTGACGTTATTGTTATTGATTCTGTAGCTGCTTTGGTTCCCAAAAGTGAACTCGAAGGCGATATCGGCGATGTACATGTAGGCCTACAAGCACGTATGATGTCTCAGGCATTGCGTAAGCTTACAGCAACATTAGCGCGTAGTCAAACTTGTGCAATATTCATTAACCAGATTCGTGAAAAGATAGGTGTTAGTTTCGGTAACCCTGAAACAACAACAGGTGGACGTGCCTTAAAATTTTATTCATCAATACGTATGGATATCCGTCGTATCGGAGCTATTAAAGGTAATGAAAGCTTTGATCTTGGAAACCGTATCAAAGTTAAAGTTGCTAAAAATAAATTAGCACCTCCATTTAGAACCGCAGAATTTGATATTCTCTTCAACGAAGGTATTTCTTCAGCAGGATGTATTCTAGATCTAGCTGTAGAGCACAATATCGTGGAAAAAAAGGGTTCTTGGTTCAACTATCAAGATCGCAAGTTAGGACAAGGAAGAGAAGCTGTTCGTGAAGAACTCAAGAAAAATAAAAAGCTATTTGATGAGTTAGAAAAACGTATCTTTGACATAACCTCTGCAGCAAAAGCAGCAGTTGTAGAGGAGAAAAAAGAAGAGCAGACAGCGCAACCTGTAGCTTAAAACTACAATCTTTAGATTCTCCTTCTCCTTGTAAAAACAAGAGAAGGAGAACTATTCAAATTAATGACGGCAGTTACAACCACATGAAGAAGGTTTAGAATCCGAAACAGGAGGCGGAGTTGCTGAGCAAGTATCTTTCTCGTCTAGGAAAGTATCTAAAAAGTCATATAAAGCATCACATACTTCTCTAGAAGCTTGTAAAACCTTATTACAATCACTATTTAGCAAAGTCTCTATTAATTCTCTTTCCTCACGAGCATGTCTTACATCAACATCTTGATGTACTGTGAAATACTCATAATCTTCAGGAGCAGTAAAACCAAAATACTGTTTTAATCCTGAGATTTTAGTCTCTGCAACTGTAGGGATTTGGCTTTCATAGGTATATAAAGCAGACACACCCGCTGATAACGAATCTCCGGTACACCAACGTAAAAATGTATCAACTTTCTTTTGTGCTGCTGCGCTAGGAACATGATTTTCTAATTCTTCCTCAGTAACACCCAAAGCATAGGCAAAATTTTTCCACAGATCGATATGATTAGGATGGCCTGTTTCTTCATCCATAAGGTTATCAAGAAGTAGTTTACGCGCTTCTAAATTATCACAACGGCTATGAACTGCGGAAAGATAACGTGGGAAAGCTTTGATATGGAGATAGTAATCCTTAGCGTATGCCTTTAACTGCTCTTTCGTTAATTCTCCCTTAGACCATTTCATATAAAAGGTATGATCTAACATATGTTTTTCTTTGATGTTTTTATCTAATAAATCTAAACAGGGTTTCATTAACGCCTCCCAAAAATTAAAAATGTGTAGATTCCCAAGCTACAGAACGGAGGATAGGACCATACAGATCTTCTGTTTCATCAATATCCAGTAATGACAAATCCGACTGTAGCGTAGGGGAAGAATGAAAAGTTATTTTAGGTGCATCTTCTATAAGCGCTATGGGCGTGTGTTCATCCCCCTCTCCCATACAGAGTACAGCAGAGACCGCTAAGGCATCTAAAAGATTAATTTGCGTCATACGTAAGGGTCGGCCAAAACAATCAGGTTTCCCTACATAACTATATAGAGGGGAAAATCCATACCAACATAATCCTAACCCTAAAACTCCCCGACGCATAGGAGTTGTATGGCTGTCTACAATAATCACTCCAAGATTCTCTAAATGATAAAAATTCTTCAACCAAACGCCTAAAGCATTTGTGGACGCTAATAAATCCCGAGGATATAAAACGTAATAATCTTGAGCATTGGACTCATCAATTCCTGCAGATGGAATCAAAATTCCTTGTTTCTTCGTTAGGTATAAATCATGAAGAGCGGAATAAACATAGGCATCTGATTCCTGCTTGATTAAAGCCCCTTTTGTTGTTGTCTTAGTATCAACAACCGCGCCTTCACAAAGACTCAAAACCTTTGAAGATAAAGCAATTATAGAATTCTCAGACAAAGAGGGAAGAGATTCTTCTAAAATTTCATAGAGATCATCATGAACATGAACTCTACGCGTGACAATCGGCGAGACTTTCATAATAGCAAAATGTTAAATCTTTTTTTTCATCTAAAATTGTCTTTTTCCAACCTTCCAGTGAAGATAAAGGGAAAAAAACATCTCCGTCGTAACACTTATGAATGTGCGTTACAAAACATCCATGCAACAGATGATTTTCTAAAAATAAAGAAAACAAATCTCCCCCACCGAGAAGGAAGATCGGAGAAGGAAGTTCTAAATTACGAAATTCCTCCAATGAAGATACCCAAACCCTATCCTCGGAATTTTCATGAAAATTCTTAGAAAATACTATTACCTTACGGTCGTTCGTATACTTATCAGGAAGACCTTCGAAGGTTTTCCTCCCCATAATTAGGGGCATGTTTTCTATAATTTTCGAAAAAAATTTTATATCTTCAGGATAGTTCCAAGGTAGTTTTCCTTGATTTCCAATTACTCCGTTAGGATCGCAAGCGACTATACCAAGTATTTTATACATACACTCCAGGCCATGCTGCTGCAGATAATACTCTTTGATTAGCCTCTACATCATGAACTCGCAAGTAGTTCACTCCTTGTTGCTGCAACAATACTGATAAGCTAACGGTTTCCCAATCACGATCTTTAGCATCATATTTTCCTAGAAGAGCAAAACAAGATTTCCTTGAATGGCCCACTAACGTAGCACAGCCAAGCTTCCGGAATTTTTCCATTCTATGTAACACATTCAATGCTTGTATTTGGGTTGTTCCAAAAGCGATACCCGGATCAAAAATAATTTGATCTTGATTCAAACCTAAGTTAACAAAAGCTTCTATTTGCTTTTCTCCCCAACTTAATAATTGATCAGAAGCACAAGAAGTAAACGCTAGTGTCTTATCAGGGCGAGGAGGAAGAGAGCATGAATGGTTAATAACTAATAATAAATTTGCGTCTCTGGCAATCTCAGCCATTTCCTTAGAACCGCCTGAAACGTCGTTAATCCAACGAATAGGATAAATCTCTAGGGCTCTTCTGATAATTTCGGGATAAAATGTATCTAATGAGACATCAGGACATTGCTTGCGTCCTATCCATGTTTCAGCAAGTAGCTTTAATACGGGCTCTAAGCGCGCCCATTCTTGTTCTACATCAAGCAGCTGCTTCACCTTGGGATTAGTCGCCTGTCCTCCGAAATCAATAACAGAAGCTCCCTGAGCAAACAATTTTTCAGCATGAGCAACTGCTTTAGAAGCTTCCAGATACAATCCTCCATCCGAAATAGAATTATCGGTGACATTGACTATTCCCATTAATAAAGTGCTGGGAGAAAAACTATTCAAAATCATCTCTTGAGGACATGGAAGAAGATGAGCTATTTCTCCAAATGTTTTTAAATGGTACTCAGAAGCTGGTTGATGAAATTTTCTAGTAGGACAAAGTGAGGCAACAAGAGAAAGTAAAAAAGGCCTTTCTAAGATTCTCTCATGAGGTATGCTGATGTCTTTCTGTTGGCAGTTTTCATCTCCGTATAAAAGGATATCAATATCCAAAATTCTCGGAGACCAGGGTAGCGCATTAGCATCCCTACCAAGCTTACGCTCGATTTGTTTTATTTCTGATAACAACTGTTTTGGAGATAGGGTTGTTTTTCCAATAAGTACGGAATTAAAAAAAGGCAAATCCCATTCTTCTGGAGAACCAGGAAATAACAAAGCTTTTGTTTCTAAAATTATAGAACTTTGCAAATCCTCTATATCCAACTCTTTTAAAAGAGAAAATGCCTTGCGAAAATTTTCAAATCGATTCCCTAGATTAGATCCTAGAGACAAACAAATAAATTGAGCTGTTGTCATAGCGAGATTTTCCTACTTATTTTAAAGCAAATGGGCTTCAACAAGTTAGGAACAGGAGGCCGTTCTTTACGCACCTCTAAATCTATTTTAGAAACCTTGTTCTTTAACTTTGATTCTAAAGCATCCATTAAGAGCTTAGACAAGTGTTCGACTAAAGCACAAGGTTTACTAGAAGCAACTTCCTCTATTAAAGAAGTTATCTCGACATAACAACATGCATCATTAAGATCGTCTGAAATACAAACGGAAGGTTCTTCAAAAAAAGAAAGAACTATAGAAACTAAAATGGGCTGCTTAAAATGTCGCTCTTCGGGAGAACATCCAAGACGCACCCACACACGAAAATCTGAAATAATTAATTGATATGGTTCTGCGGCAACACCTAAAATTTATGAAATGTGTTTGGTTACTTACCTTTGATATTTTTTGCTTTACCCGAGCCAGTTTTTTCCTCTTCCAAAAGATCAAGGAAAGCTCGTAGCTGTTTTGAACGAATCGGGTGACGCATTTTCCTTAAGGCTTTAGCTTCAATCTGACGAATACGTTCTCGAGTCACGTTAAACGCTGATCCCACTTCCTCTAAAGTTTTAGGCTTCCCGTCTAAAAGACCGAAACGATGAATCAATACAAATCGCTCTCGATCTGTAAGAGTTTTTAAAACTTCCTTCATCTTATCTTTAAGCATTGAATAGCCCGTAGCTTCTGCTGGGGATTCTACGCCAGTATCTTCTAAGAAATCACCGAAAGAGCTTTCGCCTCCTTCGCCAACTTCTGCCTGTAAAGAAATAGGATGCTGGGCAATTTTATAAATTTCCCGCACCCGATCAGGAGTTAATCCTAATTCTTCAGCCAACTCCTCTGGAGTAGGCTCCTTACCTGTTTCCATCATTAATTTCTTCGCGCCCCGAAGAACCTTATTTATGGTTTCAATCATGTGCACAGGAATACGAATAGTTCGCGCTTGATCAGCTATAGCACGAGTAACTGCCTGACGAATCCACCAAGTGGCATAAGTAGAAAATTTATATCCTCTGCGGTATTCAAATTTTTCTACAGCCTTCATCAAGCCCATGTTACCCTCCTGAATCAAATCTAAGAAGGATAGACCGCGGTTTGTATATTTTTTAGCTATGGAAATTACTAAACGCAAGTTGGATTCAACCATTTCTTTTTTAGCTTCCTGGCTCTTATCCATCCAACGTTGCAACATACGCACGTCTTTTTTGAACTCTTCCAGAGTTCGTCCTGCAGCGACTTCTCGTTTATATAATCTGCGTTTAGCAGCATCTAATTTTGCTGCTGCAAATTTATTTCTTTCTGCTCGAACTTTCAAATCATTAATTTGTTGTTCTAACTGTAAGAAAGAGTCGTATGCTTTAAAGACAACTTCGCCAAAATCCTCTGTAACATTGTGACGACAGTGGAAACAACGTAGATACGCCTGCGTACGGATACGACATTTTTCTAAATTATCATTTAATTTCGCACTTTCTTGTTTTGATAGATTACTTTGCTTCAATGCTAAGAGGAGTGATTCTAGATAGACATCTTCTTCCTTAAGCAAGGTTATTAACTTAGGGAGCAACTTAAGGAAATGTGCTTTATCTTCTACTTCTTTTTCCGAGATAATTTTATCAAAACGCTCTTTTCCATTGATCAGATACTGTGCTATGGAAATAGCTTCTTTCGAGGAATAACGAAAACGTAAAATAATACGTTCAATTTGAACTTGTGCTTTTTCTATTCTCTTAGAAATTTCAACTTCTTCCTCTCTAGTTAAAAGAGGAACCGTTCCCATTTCTTTCAAATACATACGTACGGGATCATCTGGAGTTCCCTCTGTACGCTTGGCGAGGCCTTCTAGCTCTTTGGCTTCTTTCTTCCTTTCTTTTTGTCTTTCTACATCTGCTTGGTTCAGGACTTGGATATCCATTCCTGTAAGGAAAATCAGCACCTGATCAATTTGTTCAGGCGTGTCGAAAGACATAGGAAGGATCTCATTGATCTCCTCGTAAGTGATAAAGCCCTGATCTTTAGCAAGAGAAACAAGTTCCTCTAACTTTTTTTGAGCTTCTTCTTCATGAGCCGCTTCCGTAGCCTGGCCATTTTGTGTATTCATGAGCATTTAATTATTGGGTTGCAACAAAATAATAGGGCCCTAGCCTTTGGGTAATAGTTTAGCCAAAGAAAGATAGGAAATCTAGGGATTTTTAATAAGCACGGTCGATGATGAGTCTATCCACGAAGAGCATCCATGCGTACCGGATAAAGAACTCCCAAAACATGATTATGCAGAGGACCTTTATTTAAAATAGTTAAGCAGTAATAAAAAGGAATTTGACCGTGGTTTTTTGTCTTGATTATTACTTTTCCCGATCGTTCTTGTCGATCAAGTAAACGAAGATCTGTTTCCCATTGAGGCAAACCAGAAATAATAATATCACTATCCGTATTCAAAAAATCTTCTACACCATAGCCTGTCCAAGTCTTAAATAAAGAATTTGCAAAAACTGCCCTCTGAGATTGCGGAGCATAGACAAAAAGCATTCCAAGCCCCTCTTCTCTTAGATTATCAAACAGCTGACGACATTCCAAAGAATAGTTATGTACAGAAGACTCCGATCTTATATAACGAGAAGCTGTCAAAGACGACGCTGCCTCGGCATTCTCTACTTTAAAAGCTATCTTCTTTAATTCTGAAAGAAGCTGCTTAGGTAATTCTTGAGAATTAACCGTAGCTTGTCTAGGCAAGCTGTCTACAATATTTGACTCAAGCTGCAATAAGTTGCGAATCTCACACATCAGATCCTGCACTTTCGACTCCAGCTTTCCAATATATACCTGTCTCATATCCAGCATATTATGCTGTTCTGTAAAAGTTGCTTGGTATTCTTCATTAAGAACTTGCTGGTAAGCGAGGGCATCTGCAAGTTCTCGATTCAATTGCTGACTTTCCTCTTCTTTTTCACGACACTCTTGAGACAGTGCATCTAACTGCAACTGTAAACATTGATTTTCTTCTCTTAAACGAGCGGCGGTACCCTCCATGCGTTGCGCATCAGATTTTGTTTTCATAAACACACTACGAACATGGAGCAATTGATTAAGAAGTTTTTGATTTTGAGATCTCAATTGTTGACTCTCATATTGACGCTCTTCAACAGATTCACGTATTTTTCTTAACCCCTCGTCTTTTTCAACAATCTTACGAATTTTAGTTTGCAATAATTGACCGGCAGCCGTTTTCAACTGCTTTTCTCTAAGTCCGATAGAGAAAAACCAACCTACCGAAGAAATAATTGAAAAAATTAAATAGCTATAATTTTTATGAGAAGTTGAAAGAAAGGGTAGACAAATTAAGGGAAGAAGAAATGCAGCTATAGGGAAAAGATAGTTATAGTACCGAGAAATCGGGTGAAAAAATTTTTTCACAAACGACATAAAAATTCGAATCCTTGTCTCATTAACTCATAAAAGTATGTTTTTACCGTCAAAGTCTTTTTAGAAAAACTAAACGGTTAATTCTATTTTTTTATGTTCGCACAAAAGTTTATTTATCTCTCCCATAAAATACCTCTTGTTTTTCTCTGTTTTTATTCCTTTTAATTGTTCTTTCTTCTACAATCCTGACCTTACTGCAAGACAGTATATTACAATTGTTAAGTCTTATTTTGAATCTTAAGACTGACTTTACTCTTTTGCACTAAAAAAGCCTTGGTTTTGGAGTAATAATGGCACCAAAGAAAACAACTAAGAAAGGCGGTCCAAAAAAGCGACCTTCTGCAGAAAAGCGTATTTTAACCGCGCAAAAACGTTATTTGATCAATCAAAGTTTTAAGTCAAAAGCAAAAACTATGATGAAGAAATTTGAAGCCGCTTTAAAAGCCGGTGATCAAACAACTATCACCTCGGGATTACAGTTAGTCTATAGTGTTACTGATAAAGCTGTAAAAAGGGGTATTTTTAAACACAATAAAGCAGCTCGAATCAAGTCACGTGCTACTTTAAGAGCTAATGCAAAAATATAATTTTTAATCATTTGTAGGTAATTATGACTACTTCCTCCCTTACTAGATTTTGTCCTTTTCTATCATCTAACATTCTTTCAAATCCTGTGTTGAAGATGTGTGGTAATAAGGTTCGGAAGGAAGCTGGAAAATTGCATGATAGCATGAATCTCTTAGGAGACATGATTGGAGTTGTTGGTTCTTCTTCAATGATTGCTAAAGCGTCTCTAGGATTAGGTACTCCTAACACTCTCGCAAAACTTTCCTCTTTAGAGGATGCTTGTGGAATAGCTTCGGGAATAAATAATTGTATGGATACCGTTGCCCTGTTCTCCCAATTTGCAACAGGGGCTATGTTCTATGAAGTTGATTCCTCTACCGGTAATTTCATAATCGATACAAAAACTATCCAAAAAGAAGACGGAACAGTTCAGCTTATCTCTAACCGCGTTTTAAGGTCTCCTCTTTCTATTGCAAGTAAAGTTACCCGTTTGGCTTCAAAAGCAACAGGCTCAGTTTGCTTCATGAGTGATGATTTAAAACTTATGTCTTTAGGCAAACATGCTAGAGGTTTAGGAGGAGTTGCTACAAGCTTGTCAGCGATTAGCTCAGCTTGCGGTGCTGCTGATGATGTTGTTAGTATCGTTGGTGCTATACGCTCAACAAATAGTGAATCCTCGGCTGAAGATTTCATAGAGCGTCGCCAAACATTAAGAGAGAAATTCTACTCCCTACTTTGTAACTTAGTCGATTTAATCGGTGATGTTCTTGGTTTGTTTGCTTCGTTCGCACCAGCTTTATTAGGACCTCAATCTGCACTACTTATCGGTATTTTCTGGTTGATGTCTTCAGTGCTCAACTTTGTTCAAGATTTTATCGGTTAATAAAAGTCTTTTTTAAAAGAATCGATTTATTCTACCCCATAAGTATACTTGTGGGGTTTTTTTATGATCTTATTCAACGTCTCACTGTCTGCCCATACAGATATACTATGTTTAGCACGTGTAATGGCCGTGTAGAGAATAGATACATCAAAAATTTCACATCCCTTAGGAATGATAACAATAACATTATCATATTCGCTCCCCTGACTCTTATGCACCGACATAGCATAGTTATAGGTGTAATAGGAAAATTCTTTAGAATCTATAGAACGGGAATGAGAAAAGAATAGCCGCTGTCTTTTCGGACAAAGAAATCCCGTATCTCCATTAAATAGGCCCCAAGCCTCATAACGTTCTGTAATCATAATAGGGATAGGTAGATCAGGATGTGTTTTTTGTATTTCATTAAAGATTAGCTCATTGAGGCGTAAATATCCCCAGGGACCGTGACGCATAGGAGTTAAAATACATAACTGCGTTTGAGATAAGGGTGTGTTTACAAACGCCTCTTTAATCATAGTAATTGCAGAATATATAGGAGGTAGGGGTGTAAAAGGAATCGATTGTTTTTCCAAAATTGCTTTTGAAAAATTCTGGACTTGATCTGTTTTTGCTCTGTGAGAAACGGAAAGATGTAAAGCTCTTTCTGGAAAACGCAATATCAAATCCTGAAGAGGGTTACCCGCGCCCACTCCTATAGGAGGGAGCTGATTTTCATCACCTAATATAATTAAATTATCCGCGATAGTTTTTCCGCTCTTGTTTTCCCCTGATAATGTATTGACCAGGCTATGTAAAAGGTTAAACGTTACCATAGAACCCTCATCAACTAATAATAGATCTACAGAACTACACTGATAATAAACATGCTCTTGTAAAAACCTATGGATTGTTTGGGTAATGACATTATCCTCAGAAATATTATGTTGAGAGAGTATATGACGGATATGTGAAGTCGCCTTTCCCGTAGGAGAAACTATAGCGATACGAATTCGAGGATACTGCTTAATTAAAGTGAGTATTATCTCCACAGCTAAAAATGTCTTTCCTGTTCCAGGACCTCCACAAATCAAAGAAAAACAATTATTAATAGCTTTTTGAAAAACAATATTTTGTTCTTGGGATAATTTAGGGAGGATTTCTGTAGTTACATTATACCGAGGAGAGGCTTGGGATAATAAAGAAAGCTTTTTGAAAAGCTTTTCCCGAATTGCATACAAAGAACGTAAATATATCCTATTGTTTTCTATGACAAACAAAGATGAGCAAATATCCTCAGGAAGAGCCTTGAAGTACTCATAGAAAACCTTTTCTGAAATTCCGGACAAAGAAGGAAATATGCGATTCTTATCTATATTAAGAAAAGGATATCCGCAACGCCAAAGAGCAGAAGAAAGCGCAAGGAAAGCGAAAGCTTTTTTTGAATTTGGAGAAGTATATTTTCTAGCGAAAGCTAAGTCTAAAGGCAAAACAAGTTGTTGTTGAACTACATCATAAAGAAGATGTGAGACGTCTAAACTTAACGAGGGCATAGAATCATATGCGTTTTATCCTCTTTTATAACTGGCTCCATGATCTTTTGGTAGATGTTTTTGGCATATTGCTAATGCCTTCTGAACTTTAGAATCATACATACGCTCATTTGAAGGAAGAGAGTATAGATAATCCCAAGCCTCTAGATAACATTTATTTTCTAGAAGACACAGGCCCAATAAACGATAGGTCAGAGGTGAAGGAGCTATTTTTGTAAGCCATAAACTATAAAAATAACATTTGTTATATTCTCCTTGAGCATACAAAAACTCCGCATCCGCTAAAAAGTTAGCTATTTCTTCTTCTCTTATCGTTATAGGAGTCAATCCCAACTCCGTAATGAAATCTTCTAATTTCAACAAACGTGCTATGGAATGTCCCGATAACATTTGCTTATATGCCTGCTTTACAAATAGAAAAACGATGTTTTCACTTTCAATATCATAGTTTGTAAATTGTAAAATGAGACGAAGTAAGTTCAGAGCTTTATCATCACAAACACCCTGATTCCAAAGTTGCTTTGCTCCTTTCATCAGATAATGAACAAGTTGTTGCCTATCTATATCATAAGATTGTATCGCTTCCCAAAGATTGAGATACTTTTTTAAATTTGTATAATCAACATCGTCTTGGGAAATGATGTCTTGAAGAGCATCAGGAGAGATTATTAACTTTTCACTTACCCACAAATCTGAGTCTAAAGTTTTTAATACTGAAAGCGTTTGTTGAGCTTTTGTAGTTTGTACTTCTTGTACCTTTTCAGATAAAATTATACCGAAAGCATTTATAAGCCTTTTCTTAAGAGGTTCTATTTCAAAAAAAGTTATAGAATTACAGAGACTTACCACTTGTTCAGGGAAAGAAAAAAATCTATCTATTAAAGGTTGGATTACTAAGTCATAGTTAGGATTGAAATAAAATCGTTCCCAATTTTTGATTATCTGCATCAAAGGAGCTAAACGTTCTTCAGGAATAACAAAAAGATGCTTCATAAGCATCGTAAACAATTCTTCCTGAGGGATAAATTTTTCATAAGATCTTTGATCTATTGCATGAACTTTCTTCTTATAAAAAAGAATCATTTCATAATAATCCGGATAAAGCTTGCAAGAAGTTGATTGTTTCAGCTCTAAAAAGTAGCTCCTACTTAACATCAAAACAGCATAATCATAAGCTTCAGAATCCCAATCGCATTCTCTTTTTAACAATTTCTCAATAATACGATTAAGAATAGCGCGTCCTTCTGAAAACTCTCCTAATTCTATCAAACAATGAGCTTCTATATTCTCTAAAAAGAAATCAGAAATTAGCTCTTGGATGTTCAAATCTAATAAAGAAGATTCTGAACCCTTTAACTGATTTTTCCATACTGACAAAGCCTGTAAAGCCCTATCAAAATGCTCCTGTTTATAATTCAATAAGAATTCAAATAAAGAAAGATACTGAGATTTTACAAATTGCTGACGCAAAGATCCGATGAGAATCTCCATTTGTTCTGTATCTTCTAAGAAAAAAGCATTAAGAATCCGTCCGCCTATTACCTCTTCTTTAAATAAAAATTGCGTGTTCTCTATTTCATCGTAAATCTTAGAAAAAATTTTCTCAGATTGGTTCATATTTTTCTGCTTTTGCAGAATAAATCCTTGGAAACAAAGAAGGCATTGTTTTTGTTGACTAGGAAGCAAACGATGTAAAAGAGATTCTACTTGTTCTTTTTGACCATCTACCCATAAGGCTGCTGCTTTTGCACTTTCTAACGACGTTACAGAAGGGTTGTGTGAGGAACATATAAAATATAACCCCCCTCCCATAGCGAAACACGAGAGAAAAAATAAGCAAAACACTATATAGCGAACCATTAGAGCCTCTACCGGCTTTGTTTAAAACCGTTGGTTTTTAATTAATTTTTTAACTTGTTAAAGTTAAATTATATATATTGAGTTGTCTTTATGCAAAATTATTTTTAATCAGAAAAAAATTAAAAAATTGTAAAGGATCTTTGAAAAATAAAAGATTTTGTATTAGTTACTCAAATAATATAGCCCATCTTGTTCACTCATGCTTACGGATAAAATTATATTATTTGTTACCGAAGACAGTAATATATCTTTGCAAATGAAAGAGTTTGCTCAGAATGTCGAATATAAGATAATTGTCTCTTCTGCTCTTACGGATGCTTCTGAAGCCGATTTAATTTTTTGTGAATACTTACTTCTCCCTGAAGTTATGTTTGCAAACAAAATTCCATCCGAAACAGATCTAGTTGTATTATTTGATGTATTTGAAGAAGAAGCTATTGTAAAAATTTTAAATAACGGTGCAAGCGGTTATTTACTTCGTCCTATAACAGTAAAAGTTTTAGATGCTGTTATTCGAGCTTTTTTACGTAATCATCATCATTTCGAACATGCAATTCCTGAATCTATTTCTTTTGGTGATCGAACTTTCCATCTTTTAAGTCTTTCTATAGATTCCCCTCAGGGCACTATTCATTTAACTCCTTCAGAAGCAGGAATATTAAAAAAACTTCTGATGAACCGTGGTCAGTTGTGTTTAAGAAAACACTTGCTCGAGGAGATAAAGGGAAACACCAAAGAAATTATAGCTAGAAATGTTGATGTTCATATTGCTTCTTTAAGAAAAAAATTAGGACCTTATGGGTCAAAAATTTCTACAATTCGCGGTGTTGGTTATTTATTTTCAGAAAATGACAATCTAACTAACGCATCAACAAGCGAACCGACAACAACCTATCCTTAAAATAGCTCTTGATTACCCCTTGTCACTAAATCACCATAACTAGACAATATCTTAAAAAGCTATGACCTGCCATGATATTTGCATCTGTTTTATTTTCTCCTGAAGATTTCCCTTTTCCAGAACTTATTACAGAAGCGTATTACACTTGGGATATTTTAGCATTAATAGATAAAAAATTGTCTACACATGTGTTCTCAGGTATTCACGGCACTGTAGAATCTGGAGCTTTTCTAAAGAACGTAGAGAGTATAGAAATTGCAGAGGGCGCTTACGTAGAATCTGGAGCTTATATTGCTGGTCCTTGTATTATAGGTCCTCAAACGGAAATACGCCATGGCGCTTATCTACGTGGTGGTGTGATTACCGGAACAGGGTGTGTGATAGGACATTGCACAGAAGTAAAGAATGCTTATTTTGGTCATCATGCCAAAGCAGGACACTTTGCTTATGTTGGAGATTCTGTTTTAGGCTCAGAGGTTAATCTCGGTGCCGGTGTGCGTTGTGCGAACTTCCGTCTTGATGGAAAAAATATCTCTGTTACTTGCGAAGAGGGAAAGATAGACACCCAATTAAGAAAAGTAGGAGCCTTTCTTGGTAAAAAAGTTTCTGTAGGGTGTAACACCGTTATTAATCCTGGGCATTGTATTCCTGCTCTTACAACAATTTATCCCGGAAAAGTCATCTAGTTTAGGGGAAGAGTTATGGTCGTTATGGATATATTCGAAACTTATCGAATAATGATAGAAGAAGGTATTGAGTCTGCTTTAGAAGATTTTGGTTCTAAAGGATTATCTGTACGCGCACCCGTAGAGTATTCTTTAACAAGTGGTGGGAAACGCATTCGACCTATGCTAGTTTGTATGATAGCGAATGGTCTCGGTATGAACAGAGATGTTTTAGATTCTGCCTTAGCTATAGAATTCATACACACATCTACATTAATCGCTGATGATCTTCCTTGCATGGACGATGACGATGAGCGTCGTGGGCGGCCTACAGTACATAAAGCTTTTGACGAAGCCTCTGCTTTACTAGCATCCTATGCTTTAATTCCCTCTGCATATTCTCGGATCCGTTTAAATGCAAAGAAACTCAAATCTCAAGGTGTAGATCCTAAAGAAGTGGATCTTGCTTACGACATTATCTCTGATGTTACAGACAAAAATTTTGGTGTTAACGGTGTTTTAGGGGGACAATATGAAGATATGTTCTTTAAAAATGACGGTCCTGAATATGTCCAATCTATCATTAATAAGAAAACAGGCGCTCTTTTTGAAATAGCTTGTGTTTCTGGTTGGTTATTTGGAGGTGGTGATCCTTTATGCGTTCCTCAAATAATTGAATTTTCTCAGGCTTTCGGTCTTCTATTTCAAATGAAAGATGATATTTTAGATATGCATCAAGATGGTAAAGATGTGGGATTGAATTACGCGCTGTTATTTGGTTTAGACGCTGCAAAAGAGCTTCTAAACACTTCAATGGATAGGTGTATTAGATTACTCAATCACCTTAGACAACATGGTTTGAAAGACTCTTCAGAATTAGAAATGCTTATAGAATATATGGGCGTTCGCGATTATTAAAGTAAGATGTGTTAAAAATCTGGGTGAGAGGATTTGAACCTCCGCCCCCTTGCACCCCATGCAAGTGCGCTACCAGGCTGCGCTACACCCAGGAAAACTTTAATTTTATAAACAGGTAATTCCTTCGAATTGGAATTCGCATTTCTTAAATTCTGCAACACCAATTTGAGCACATCTTTCAATAATAGTTTCTAAAGTATCTCCTGCAGATACATCCGCAGATTCTATATCTACTGCTATAGACGCTGTGAAAGATGCTCCTCCTTTCTCTCCTCTAACCTTGAAGTTCACAAAAATACCCTGTTTAGTTTTAGAAATATTTTTAAACCTAACTAAGTTGTTATCGATAAGGTTTTTCATTTTATAACCTTCGCCTTGGAAAGCAACAAAAATACCAACCTCTAAGGTTCCTGTAAACGCAAAGATTATATTTAAGAAATTACTAAGAAGATCTTTTTCGTGATTCTTGTTTTAGCCTACCCAAATCACACTCGGAATAATCTACGAATTTAAAAAATGTTTCGTATGTTGGATCAAAATTAATTACCTCTTTAGCCATATCTATGGCTATTCTTCGGTAATTTTCATGCCCTTGAATTTGTGAACGCAGTTCACAAAGCCATTGTAAGGCTCTTCCATTGATATGGAAAAACCAGCGTATGTTGTAGGCCAGAGGAACAACATATTGAGCTTCCTCAGGAAACTCCACAGAAATTTGGTTGTAAGCTTCCTCTGCTTTCTCCATAGCTTCTCTAAAATCCTTCTCCATAGGAGTGTCTAACAACTGTTCGGGAATATGATACCCTAGATTTGTTGTGAGTAATTGGCGTTCTTGAGTAAGTATTCTATGTCTTTGTAGATCTCTATAAGCTCCAAAATCTGCAGTAATGTCGAATCCAAATTCTAAACACTCCAATCCCCTTGGAGATTTATGTCGGCGATTTTCTCTTGATGAAGATCCTGCTTCTAAAACGCGAATGAGATCTTCTCTAGGCATAGACCGACAGATATTGATAAGCTCCTCATAGGTATGCTCTGAATAAGGGAAAAGAAATCCGGCAGCAACTTTATAAATTCCCTCGGGATCTCCGTAAACTAAACGAACTCCTGTTTGTTTGGATGGTGAAGAACCTTCACTAAATTTCTCAGCCAAGCTAGTTAGTTGCTCTTTAAGAGCCTGCCGATAACCCAACATAGCTTGATGATGATGGTGATGAGATTCAGCACGACTTACAAAGGAGGGAATAATCTTCATTAACTCTGTTAAAGAGTCCTCACCAATTTGTCTTATTTCTGTAAGGTTATGGCCTTGAATTTTATGTAACAATGTTTGCCAAAACCTTCCGTTACCAAAGAACCCTAAATTCGTTAATGTGGCAGCAGGAAGAAGACCACGTAAGCAATCAAGAACTTTAGCTCTTAAAGAAATTGTGTAAGCTGATTGTGAAACCTCTGCTTCTTTTGGATAGATCTTTTCAAAATATGAACGCACTTTAGGAATCAAATCCGTATACGTATCGAATAAAGAATCACATGTGCCTAAAAACACGTCTTTAAAGGCCGAGGTCATCAAAATAGGGTCGCGGTAGTATAAATACTCCCCTTTTACCTTTTGATCAAAATAAACGTACCTGGAAGACTTTTCTAAAGGAGATCCTCCTATACGCGCATCTTCTAATATTTTTGCAGCAAGCATGGAAACACTTTCCATTGCTAGGTGGGCACCGCCAAGTTCTCCTATGGAATCATCCCCGAATCCATCAAGAACTCGTCTGTAAAAATCAGCAGCTTTATGTATTCCAACTTCAAAGTCCACACCAGAATCATCTAAGAAATCTCCTCCTTCGCCTTCTAAAAACTCTTTTAAAAGCAAAGAACGTAAACCTAATGTAGATCTAGAATATTTAGAAAATAGAGCCCCTTTAACCACTTCAGGGAGGTTCTTCAAAGCAAAAATGTTTGTTTCTAGGTTGGTAACGAAATGAGACAAACTCTTCTTTTGTTCTGAAGAAAACTCATCATCTCTGCTCAACATGAAAAACCTCAAAAATTAAAAAGACTGCCACATGGATTAGAAAAAACAAAAACGTTTTTGCTTAAAAATCCTGTTGAAAAATGGTTGATCTTGTGTTCACAAACATGCAAAATCTCGATTTATTTACAAAGTGAACAATGTTTTAACAAAGTTTTAAACAGGTTAACCACTCAATTTCTCCTCTATAAATTGAGTTTTAAACATTTTCCACACCCCCTAAAGAAGAAGAAGTAATATTTATATAAATACTCTATCTTTTTCTGAAGGTGTGGAAAGTGTTGAAGGATTGTAAAAATGAGCTCATTAGCATTACTTCGACGTCCTCGAAGAAATAGAAGAACCGTAGCTATCCGAGATTTGGTAGCCGAAACATCTTTATTACCCCAAGATTTTATCTGCCCATTTTTCGTTAAGGAAGGGAAAAACATTTGTGAAGAAATAGAAAGCCTTACAAATGTTTATAGGTGGAGTATTGATCTTCTTTTAAAAGAGATTGAAAGATTGTGTTCTATAGGATTAAGAGCTGTGATTCTTTTTCCTGTAATCCCTAGCAATCTTAAGGATGCTTATGGTTCTTATTCTTCCAATCCAAAAAATATCCTTTGTAAAAGTATTTATGAGGTAAAAAAGGCTTTTCCAGATTTATGCGTGATAAGTGACATTGCTTTAGATCCTTATACTACTCATGGTCATGACGGTATTATGGATCAGGGTGAGGTATTAAATGATGAGAGTGTTCGCATATTTGGAAACATAGCGACATTGCATGCCGAGATGGGGGCTGATATTGTAGCTCCTAGTGATATGATGGATGGTAGAGTTGCACATATTCGCTCGAAGTTAGATCAATCTGGATGGACTAAGACTCTAATTCTTTCCTATAGTGTTAAGTATGCTTCTGCTCTCTATAATCCCTTTAGAGATGCTTTAGGATCACATTTACAATCCGGAGATAAAAGAAATTATCAGATGAATCCAAAAAATGTTTTAGAAGCCTTATTGGAATGTTCTTTAGATGAGCAGGAAGGTGCGGACATGCTGATGATAAAACCGGCAGGACTATATCTTGATGTTTTACATCGCGTGAGAAATTCTACAGCATTGCCTTTAGCAGCATATCAGGTTAGTGGTGAATACGCTATGATCGCAGCAGCAGCTAAAATGGGATGGTTGGACAAGGAAGCTATGTTTTATGAATCTTTGATAGCTATAAAACGCGCAGGAGCTGATATGATTATTTCTTATGCAACTCCGTTAATTTTAGAGATGATAGCCTCTTCGAAGTTCTAAGTTCTTCGAAGAACGCTATTCTTCATTTTCTGGATTTAAGATACCAGTTTCCTTTGCATAGTCTTTTAGAGATTCTTTAATGATCGTTAACATTTCTGTTTTCGATGGATCTATGAAAGTTGGAAGGGCAAAATCTTCAGGACAAACTTCTAAAAACCCTAGCATACATGCTAATTCGAAATCCTTAGTAATCACCGCTTTAATTAAGGGTACTACAGGAATTTTCATAGGCATGACTTTGTCATAAATTTCTGTATCTATGATAGGACGTGTTTCACCATGGAGATTAGTATCCGGATCCATATATGTATGTTTTCTTTTTAAGAATCCGGAAAGATAAGTTCTTGTGCGTGTAGGTTTATTAATTCCTAACCTTAAGAAATTGAAAGCTTGTCGTGTTTTTGGATTAGGGATCACTGAAATGGTAGAATCTCGCATACCAAGACAAGGAATGCTTTCTTTATCACAAAGTCTTCCAGTTAATGGATCTCCTGAGATTAAAGATACATCTGAAGAGATATCTTCTAGAGAAAGTAAGCTTTGAAAATCCGCACCTTTTGTAGTTATAACATAACGTCTTAGAGATGATTTTAGTCCTGATCCTGCAAGAGCTACGACCTGTTCATTTAGAATTCTTCCTTTTAAGAATAGGTGTCCTATAGTTAGGACCTCTTGAAAGGATATCGTAAAGACTATGTCTTTTTCGCTAGTAATAGGTGCTATGTAGTGAATGTGTGTTGAGGGAGAACCTGAGGGATAAGGACCTGTGATCTTATGTAAATGCGCTATAGACTTTAGATCTTTTTCAGGAATCGCAAGTCTATCCGTAGAAACAATGTGGGGGCATAAACCGAAAAGTTTAGCTATTGCACGAACTCCCACATTAAAAACGTAAAACCCTTCTTCTCTAGAAGAAAAGACAGCAAGATGTTTTTCTGTGGATGGTGTGAAGGGCCGGTTGTCTGCAAGGTTTATGAAAACATCTCTAGGAGCTTGGTTGGGAAGAGCGGGAATATCAAAAGGACGTTGTTTGAAAAGAGAGAAAAGTCCTTCTTTCTTAAAGATTTCCAACAGTTCTTTTTGTGATAATTTAGATAGATCGTAAGAATATTCTGTTAAATTTTGTCCCGGAGTTTTTTTGATAACCACGTCTAATAGAGAACGTTTATCTCCTCTACGTATTTCCTTTACTGTTCCAGAAACTGGTGAGGTAATGAAAACACCTGGGAAATTTTTATACTCCGCAACAGGAGATCCTGAAGCGACAACATCATCCTGCTCCACCTTAAGCTTTAAAGCTAAGGCAGAATATGGGCGCAGGTCCACAGAAACTAGAGTTGGATCTATTCTTTTTAAAAACCCAGACTCTTTAGGAGACCCTTGCAAAGATAAATCTAAACCCCGAGTAATCGCAATTTTCATACTTTAGGGATTATAGGCGTTTTTATAAGGGAATCCAGTTTTTTTTCTTATTTTTTTTGGATGATGTGGTTTTTGTTTTCTTATTAGAAGTGGGTGTTGCGGATTCTCCTCCTAAGTCTTTAGTAACTTCGTTAATTAGGGCTTCTGTCTCTTTTTTATATTCATTACACGAAGATCTAATGTTTTCTAAAGCCAACCATTCTTCTGGAGAAAAGTTATCAGGATTATTAGCAAACACTTCCATTTGTTCTTTAGTCATTCCTGTTTGTTGTAGGATTTCCTGAGAACGTTTATCCAATTCTTGGATTTTTTCTTGGGTTTTTTCCATCAAATATTCGTAATCTACTTCAGAGTCAGAAGATAAGGCAGAACCGAAAGAGGGATCGAAGTCTATATTATAAAGAGTGAGTATTTGTTTTATAGAATCTATTATTTTTTGCGCGGAATTACTATTCATTAATACACCATGAATTTTAATTTATTATAAAACAAATATTATTATTTTGTGTTGTGATATTGCTCTTTTTTATAGTTAAGCGTATATTTCCCGTTAAAAACGGGAGACATCGTGGACTATCTAGAAAAGTTGCAAGTCTTAATAGACGAAGAGCAACCCTCAAGTTTCTTTAATTTGTGGGAAGAATATTGTTTTAACGATGTGGTGCGAGGGGCAGAGCTTGTCCAGATCTTAGAGAAAGTAAGGCATTCATCTTTAGCTCCTTTGTTTGGGAAAATATCAGATACAGTTCTTCCTTTATGGGAAAGAATACCTGATGGAAAAGAAAAAGATCAGGTTCTTCAATTAGTTTTGGATATCCAAAACACTAATGCTAAACCGTTTTACGACGCCGCGATTGACTACGTAAATAGAAAGTATCAAGGTCGAGAAAATTTTAATGAGGCCTTAAGAGTTGTTGGTCTGCGTGATGGTCGTGAGTTTCAATACAGTTTAAGTCGTTTTGATTTCTTAATGCATTTACACGAAGGGAATTTCGTCTTCCATTCTGGAGGATGGGGGGTTGGAGAGGTTATGAGTGTATCCTTTCTTCAACAGAAAGTTCTCATAGAATTTGAAGGAGTTATGATGGCTAAAGACATCTCCTTTGAAACAGCATTTAAGAGTTTAATTCCTTTAGATAAAGATCATTTTTTATCACGAAGATTTGGTGATCCAGATGGTTTTGAAGCTTATGCTAAGGAACATCCGTCAGAAGTGATAGAAATTCTTCTAAAAGATTTGGGTCCAAAAACAGCTAAAGAAGTAAAAGATGAGCTTGTAGATTTAGTGATTCCTGAAGCTGAGTGGAATCGTTGGTGGCAAGCAACTAAGAGTAAAATTAAGAAAAACACTCGTATAGTAGCTCCTAAGACAATAAAGGATCCTTATAAGTATAATCCTGGGGGAGATTCTTTAATTTCTCAATTAGAAGGCCGTCTTTCTCAAATCGAGGATACTTCTGGAAAGCTTGTTGAGATTTACCAGTTTATTCGTGATTTACATAGCGAGTTGAAGAAACCTGAAAATCGAGAAATTATAATAAAAGCCTTACAAACACTTGCTATTGAAGATAACCAATCTTTAGAAATCCAAAGAGATTTATTGCTTTCAGATTTTTTAGGCGAGAAATCGAGTGTTTTAGATAGCAAATTCTTATCCTCTCTTGATGAAGAAGGAATTATTTCTATAGTTAACAATATTTCTATAGTAGCTTTGCAAAAAGTGTTCTTAATGTTGATAAAGAAGCATTCTCCAGTTTGGGAAAATGTTTTTATGAAAATTTTTCTTTCAACCACATCTCCATCTCTTAGAGAGCTGACTTTTAAAGTATTTAAAGGTGAGGATTCTTATCGTGAAAAAATCGAGAAAAAACTTCTTGAATGTGCTGAACATCCAATGATGTATCCTGAAGTTTTTGCTTGGTTTTTCTTAAAGCTAGGGTCTCATGATGATGGTATTTTTGATCCAAATAATAAAGAGATCGAAAGATTATTTTTAGAGGCAGCCTTGGTATTTATGTATCATGTTGCTTCAACACCACAGAAAGAATTAGGAAAGAAGATTTATAACTTTCTTGTGGGCCAGCGCTATTTAGCTGTTCGCAATATGATAGAGGGAGCTCCGTTATCCTATTTAAAAGAGATTTTATTGCTATCTACAAAGTGTAGTCAGTTTTCTTCTAGTGATCTTAGCGTTTTACAAAGCCTTGCTGAGGTTGTGCATCCTGATTTGAAGAAAAATACTGTTGTTGTAGAAGAAGATATTCTTTGGACAACTTCTGAAAGCTTCACAAGAATGAAAAACAAGCTTCAATCTCTTGTTGGTAAAGAGATGGTAGATAATGCTAAAGAAATCGAGGATGCACGGGCTTTAGGAGATCTTAGAGAGAATTCTGAGTATAAGTTTGCTTTGGAAAAACGTGCGCGTTTACAAGAAGAAATTCGAGTGCTTTCTGAAGAAGTAAATCGCGCTAGAATACTGACTAAGGATATAGTATTTACTGATAAGGTTGGTGTAGGTTGTAAGGTTTCTTTGGAAGATGAAAAAGGAAATCTTATTACTTATTCTATACTTGGTCCTTGGGACGCTGATCCAGATAACTATATTCTTTCTTTAAAATCTAAACTTGCTCAAGAAATGCTCGATAAGAGTGTTGGAGCAACTTTACAGTTTCAAGGAAAGAAATATAAGATAAGCCGAATACAATCTATTTGGGATGCATAATAGGGAAATGGAGCATAGCGGAATCGAACCGCTGACCTCAACAATGCCATTGTTGCGCTCTACCAATTGAGCTAATACCCCGAATAGATAAAATTATCACGAGATAAGGTTTAGAATCAATCTTTGTTCTAATGCGAAGGATTTTCTTTAATATGAGTTTTTTTAATCAGTTACCCACATTTGCTCCTGATTCTATTTTAGGTCTTCAGAAATTATTTTTAGAAGATGAGCGAGAGGAAAAAGTGAATCTTGTTATAGGTTCTTATGAAGATCCTAACAAGGCGTATGGTGGTTTTTCTAGCGTCCGTAAGGCACAGTTTCTATTTTTAGAAAATGAGATGAATAAAGGGTATCTACCTATCAGTGGTTTATCATCTTTTAATCAAGAGATGATGAAACTTGTTTTTGGTAATGTAAATCCTAGTTTTGTTGTTGGTGCTCAGGCATTAGGAGGAACGGGGGCTCTACATTTAGGCGCTAAGATTTTTTCCATGGCCTATCCTTCAGGTAAGGTGTATATTCCTGAACAAACTTGGGGGAATCATATAAGAATATTCGCTCAACAGGGTTTAGAGGTTCTTAAATATCCTTATTATAGTTCAGAAAGCAAGACCTTGCTTTTTGATGAGATGCTTTCCGTATTAAAATCCGCTCCCAAACATTCTTTAGTGCTTTTGCAATGTTGTTGTCATAATCCTACAGGAATGGATCTTGATGAAAATATGTGGACACGTCTTGCTGAGGTGATAAAAGAGCACGAGCTTCTACCTTTTTTCGATACTGCTTATTTAGGTTTCGGTTTGGGTATCAATGAAGATAGACGTCCTATAGAGATTTTCATAGAAGCTGGAAACGTGGTGTTTGTAGCTGCTTGTGCAAGTAAGAATTTTTCTCTTTATGGAGAGCGAGTTGGATATTTTGCTGCCTATAGTAGGGTTGCTGATGATTTAGATAAAATTTCTAGTTGCTTAGAAGAGAAAATCCGTGGGGAATATTCTTCACCTCCTAGACATGGAGCTAAAATTGTTTCGACGATTTTATCAGATGGGGCTTTAGAAAAAGAGTGGTTATCAGAATTAGATGCTATTCGTAATTCTTTAGGAAAAACACGAGCTCGATTTGTTCAAGCTATGCGTAATCATATAGGGCATTCTTTTGATTTTATTTTGTCTCAGAAGGGATTTTTTGGATATCCCGGGTTTTCTTTAGAACAAGTGCTTTTTCTGAGATTAGAGAAAGGTATCTACACCACAAGTGGGGCGAGATTTAATTTAAACGGAATTACTGATGAGAATATCGATTATGTTTCACAGAGTTTTTCTGAGGCTTATCAGTTGTCCTAATGTTTACGATTAGATAAGAGCTTTTCTTTATTTGATTATCTTTCTATTCCAAGTGAAAATATTCACTATGAATATTAGCGCAGATAGATTTCTGCGCGTATTTCTATTTTATTTCATGTTGAAGTTTTAATTATGTTTTATTTTACCCGTTAGTATCATAAAACATGGAGTTAAACACCGCTTATCACCACAAACTAAAGTATATTTTAGATGGATTGATAGGGTGTTTTGATTTTGTGTTACAATCAAAACATTAAGAAATATGTGTGCGATTAAAAAACCTGAAGGACATCGTTCTGCGATTAAAACCGCAGGCTCTGTTGCTTATCGTCGTCATAGAAAAAACAGGCTATATGTCTATTTAGTGATTGCATTGAGTATTATTTTATGTTGGTCTTTACCAAGACCTTTCTATGAAAATATTCAGAAGCATTTCATATCCTTGTATACGCGTGTTTTTTTTAAACATCGTGAAGTTGTTCCTATAGAGCACTCTATTCAAGATATTGAAAATATCATCTTAAAAGATCGCATCGCTATTTTAGAAGAGCGTTTGCAAGCTTATGAAGTTGCTAACTATACACCCCCAGTATTTTCTGAGATCTTATCTCCTTATTTTCGTAAGTTAATTGCTAGTCGTGTTATTTATCGAGATCCTTCTCACTGGGGAAGCTCTTGTTGGATAAACGTAGGTAAAGAGCAAAAGATACAAAAAAACTCTCCAGTATTATCAGGAAAGGTGCTTGTTGGTCTTGTAGATTATGTCGGGGAGCAGCAATCACGAATACGCTTAATCACTGATGTGGGTATGCAACCTTCGGTAATTGCTGTTCGCGGGGGAGTGCAAGCTTGGTTAATAAAAGATCAGATACAAGGTCTTACAAAACACCTTGAACGCCTTTCTGACGCCTATATTCTTGAAAAAGATAAATATGAAAAAATCGATCAATTAGAAGAGCTCAACTCGTTTATACATTATAATGATGAAAATACCCTACTTTTAAGAGGTACATTATCAGGTAGTGGCGGTCCTTTATGGAAAGATGAAACTCTAGTTTTACACGGTGAGGGATTTTGTTTTTCTGATGGGAAAAGTTTGCGTGTTGGAGATATTTTAATTACAACGGGATTAGATGGTGTATTTCCTCCAGGACTATTTGTTGCTGAAATTACCAAAGTTTGTCGACCTAGAGAGGGTGCTTGTTCTTATAAAATAGAAGCTAAGTCGTTAGCCGAAGATTTAACAGATCTTTCTTCTGTTTTGATTCTTCCTGCCATGGAATTTAATCCTAATGATAGACCGGATATTTTTGGTTTACTATGGGATTAGGTATTTTTTGATTTGGTAAGCATAAAAATCCATTGCCTTCAAGATCCACACCTCGAATAAAAACAAATCCCATTTCTATATCACTAGTGATATCAAATTGTTGAAGAAATCGTTTTGCTGCATGAATGTAAATGGCACCTTGATAGTCGAGATTTTGCTCTTTTATATAGTTAAGAAGGTTCTCTTGAGAGTATTCAGAACTTGTTTCTCCTAAGAATGATGTTTTCCAATCGATAATATAATACTTGTCATTATGTTCGAAAAATAGATCAATAACTCCTTGCCATAACTGTTCTTTGTTAGAAAATAGGAAAGGCTCCTCACTGACTATTTTGCTAGGAACAATATCTTTCAGAGAAAAAGATCCTGTAGCAAAAGATAATGGGGAAGAGAAAGTTGTTATAAGCTTTTGAGAAATAATTTCTTCGTATCCCTCTAAATGGGTGTTTTTAACAAAACTCGTGACTACTGATAAAATTTTAGAAGGAGAAATTTTAAAGTTGGGAGAAATATTTTCTAAAATTTTATGAATGATAATACCAGTTTTTCTTCCTCTGGGAAGAACAGAAGAAGCTGTAGCTTCCTTGATATCACTATCTAAAGAAGTTTCGTTATCCAATCCCTGTTTTATAGAAGAAAAAGAGAAGATTTGTTTAGCAGGAGCTATAGGCAATGAAAAGGTTGATGGGGGAATCATTTTATAAATAGGTTCTGTAAATTCAGAATCCGTTCCTACAGCTGATAGAGAAAACATCGTAGGATGTTCTTTTGCCAACTGTTGTGCTAAATCGATAATAGATTCGTGAGAACCTTCAAGTTTTACATAGTTTGTTAAAGCTGAATTACGTCGTGAATGCGAGGAGTTTTGTATAGGGATAAATAGTTGTTTTCTTGCTCGGGTACAGGCGACATACATCTCTCGGATCCATTCCGATGCGCTTTTATTTTTCTTAGACTTATCTAATCCTGAGCAAAAAACTACATCATATTCTAATCCTTTAGACGCATGAATCGTGGTAATTTTTAATATTTCTGTATCTTCAGAATACGAAGAGAAAGAAAGATTTTCTTCCCAACGTCCAGTTTCTGAGAAGTATTGTAGATAGAGTAATTGATGTTGGGGCTGGGAAGAAATAGTGTCTAAATAAGCGCAAAGCCTCTCCATTTCTTGGAAAGTAAGATCTCCCTGTGGCGTTTTTAACAATGCTTCTCCTTGCAGAGTCATGAAATGATAAAAAGTTGCTAAAAGTCCATGATCAAAAATGTAACTACGAAGTGAAAAGAAATACGTAGAATAGAGCTCCTTCTTCTCTATAACATCGTTGAGATTATGTCTGAAAAGACTACTTAATAGTACTCTCTGTATTTTTTCATAATTCTCTGGATGAAGAATAGCTTCTAGCCACGCTAAGGTTAATAAATAAGTTTCTGTAAGATGGAAAATTGATTTGTTCTTAGAAAACGCTACAGGAATACTACAATGAGTAATGAGATCGAAAGCTTGAGCAGAATCCGATACTAAAATTGCCATGCGTCCTAGAGGAATGTTATGGGCCTCTTGTAAATAAGAAGCGGTATGAGAAATCCACGCGGCCTGATCTGAAATATCATTATAGGAAAAAAAGTGTATTGGGGAGTGCTGAGGATTCTCAAAATTCTCAGCACTCTGAGGGCATAGGGGATGATATTCTATAGGTTCATAACCTGGGATTTCTAGAAAGGGAGAGCATTTACAAAAGAGACAGTTAATTGCTTCCATGAGTTTCGCTGTGGAGCGATAGTTGTTTATGAGATGCAATTGTGATGATTTAGGAAATGTTGATTTTGCTTTTAGATATGTGGCGAGATCTGCATTTCTCCACTCATAAATAGATTGTTTTGGATCACCTATTAAAAATAGGGATCCTGAAAAATCATCATTTGCAAATAGCTTTGAAAAAATATTCCATTGCTTCCTGTCGGTGTCCTGGAATTCATCGATTAATACTAACTGAAAGCGTTTTCTCAGGGCTTTTATGATTTCTTCAGATCTTGAAGAGAGTAGAATGTCTTCTAAAGCTAAGATGCTTTCATCGGGAGATAACCACCACGTATAATGATTCTTTAAATACAGTTGTAAGTCTCGAAGTAGGGTATTAAAGATCAGGTCTACGTTGCAAAATTGTTCAGTATAGTGAAGCCAAGAGGTCTCTTCTATATAGTTAAAAGCTCTAGAGGGCTGATAACGCGCCAAACGATTTTTGGGATGGAAAGTTTCTGCTATTTTAGAAAAAGAGAATAAGCGTATCGAGGTCTCTTCAGCATACAAATAGTTTACAAAAAGCTTAAGGTCTTCATCTATAGAAAAAGGTTGTTTTCTAAAACTCTCTTTATGCTGCAATAGTTCCTCTAGGAATTCTTCCTTGGGAATATCTTGTATTTTAGATCGAATAGAGTCGTGCCATGATTCTAAAGATTCTAAAGTGGAAGTTTTTGAGGATAAATGCTCAAAAGTCTGTAGTGTATAACTAGAGAGCAGCTTATCAGTTAAAAAGGATGTATGTTTAGAGTTAGAATTATATCTGCCTGCAAGTAGATAAAATTGCTCAGGAAATAAAACAGAAAGCCAAAAATCTTGAGATAGATATTTCCGAATGTGATGAACAACGGATTGTGTATGGGTAAGAACAGCATTACTCTGTGTCATTTGCATTTCAGGAAAGTGCTGCTTTAGAACATGATTGCAAAATCCATGGATGGTATAGATCGCCATGCGATCTATAGTCGCCAAAGCATTACGCACCTGCATGTAAAGCTGTTTTACATCGCAAACATCTTTTAGGTAAGGAGGAAGAGGTGCTGAGGGATCTTTAAGAGCGGATTGTAACTGAGATAGTGCGTGTTTAAGATTATCTTGAATCCTGAGTTTTAATTCGTTAGTTGCCGCGTTTGTGAATGTCACTGCAAGAATGTTTTCAACATGTGAAACAGAGCCTTCTAACAGAGCACGTAATACAATTTGTTCAATAGTAAATGTCTTTCCTGTGCCAGCAGAAGCTTCTAAGAAATATTTTCCACGAATGGATGTTTGAGAATTAAAAATATCAAACGGTTTCATCTGTGTCCTTAAACAAAGAAAGAATCAGTAAACGCTGCTCTTCGGTAACTATGAATTGATCTTGATAATCACGATTATGAAATTTCCAGAAAAGCGATAGGGCGGGATTATTAGCATCTGTTTCAATAGCAGAGTGTATGGATTCGTGAAACTTTTCAGCATTGTCTAGAAATTTCCAACATTCCGAGGAAATTAAAGGAATCGGGAGCTCTTTCATCATTTGGTATACTCGCAACACTTGATTTAAGTATTTTTTTGGATCAGAAAAAGGAACAGGCAGATCTTCGAAGTTATCTTGAGAGATAATATTTCTTACGGTTGCGTATTTCGTAATAGCATCGGATTGTTGTAGCATCGCGATGGCTATGTAGGCCTTCAAATAATTTTGCATCTCAAAAGAGTTGTCGGGAATAGCTTTGGTCTTCTTCGTTACTTTTCTTATCTTGGCTGAGGGATCAATGGAACAAGAATATATACCATTAGAGAATACACCGAAAAATGTTCCATGTAGAAAAATCTCTTTATTATCCAAATTTACGCAAACTGGTGGGAGAACCTGATCTTGATCACAAAGATCATCATGGAATAATGAAGAAGAAAAAATTACCGAATGAGGATTTGTAAGGGGATTTAATTTTACCTTTTCCAACCATTTTTCTATGAGTTCATTGTAAGAAGTAAACAGATCTTTAGAAAAAGAGGATTGGTAATTATTCGAAAGATCCTCAGGCATATTCGAAAGGTGATTTTCCCAAAATAACATGACTTGCTTTTTGGTCGGGAAGAGTTTTTCTCTAATTTCTAATGTCGCAGGAGATCTAAGCGAAACATGATAATTGGATTTTAAGAAAAAATCTAAGGGAGAGGAAATAGCCTTGATTATTTGCGATACAGACAAATGAGATGGAAGATCTGTAGTATTCTTAGGGGTTTGAAATAAAGAAGGTAAGGGCTCTTTAATAGAGCAAAATGCTTGTGCAAGTTTGTAATGATATTCTTGTGAGACATGCACCAAGTTTTCTTTGGAGAATAATGAGGGAGCGTAGGCTTTAGAAGGAAGATGAGTAACGGATAAATTTAAAGCTTCCTGAAGATAATTCACATAGGCACTAGGTAAAGCAGGGTTGTGAGCAGAAGATTGGTAGCTAATATGAAGTTCATGTTTAGTAGATACTAAGGTCTGAAGAAAATGGAAATTTTCTTCATTTTCAGAAGAAGAAAACACGAGTTCTTCTTGAGTTGTTGCATCGACGAGATCTAATAAATCAATAGCCTCTGCGTGTTTGTTTGCCCCAAGAATAAATGTATAACTTTTAGGAATGAGGCTTAAGTCTCCCAAGGAGCCTACATAAGGACCCGGCTTATCATAAATAGGACTGTTTCCACAAAAACGGTTGAAGAAATCTAAACAAAAATCAGTAAAAAACATCAAAGAACATTTTGAAGAAGAAAATGTTGGGAAAATAGAATTTCTAAGAGATGCTATCAAGGATAGCTCATCTGAAGACAGAACGAAGATTGATTCTAGGGAAGAGATAATGTGGGTAAAATGTTCATCATAAGTTTGAATCGTGTTTGTCGAGTAAATACTTACAAGTTTCTGTAAATCATAGAGCAAAGGAAGAATACGTTCCCAAATTTCTATTTGGCTTACCTTCCCGTGCTCCTCAACAAAAGGGTACTCATTCAGGATATTATCGCCCAAGCTTTGTATATGAATCCCATCTCCTTTGTAAAGCTTCTGCCATTCGCTAGAAAGTCTTTTCAAAAGATAGGGAGTTTTACTTATCTCTATAGGATTTTGTAGTTGTGAGTGGATGAGTAGTTGAAGTAAGCGGTAGAGATTGCCTTGTGTTTGTAGAATAGATGATAAGAGTAAAAACTTTTCTTTTAAATCCTCAGCATATGCAGATGTATTGTTTGTGAAGTATAGAGGTAGATGAGGTTGGAATACTGCTTTTAAATACACCTCATAGGTTTCTAATTGAGAAGATAAGATAAAGATTTCTTCAGGAAGCACACCTTTATGTAATAGAGAAGAAACTTTTAAAAATACTTCATGAACTTCTCTAGAAGGATTTAATGCTTTGCTGATAGTTACAGTTTGTTCTTTATCTAGAGCATCTTTAGGCGAATTGGGACGTAAGTAAAATAGATTGCTTTGTAGAACGCCTAAAGATGTTGTTTCTTGAGGAGCCACGAAAGCTTCACTATAGTGTATCTCTTTGTCTAAAAAGAAATTTTGAGACGCTTGGGATTTATGGGAGAGATTGGCAAGCAACGCTTGTCTATCCGCTAAAATATAGTGTTCCCAGGCATCTCTATTGGGTTGATTTGCTAGCTGACGCCATAAGAAATCAATCGATTTATCAGAAAGTAAATCTCCAAAATATTCTCGACTTGGTGAAAAGCAATAAAAGTAGACCGGGAAAAAATTACTCAACTCGGTAAAAAAAGTTGCAAAATGCTTAGGTAAATGAGAATAGCCAAAGATATGCAAAGAACGATTTTGTTTCTCAGAATCCAAAGCATCTAATATCGAAGAAAAGACCTTGTTGATAGGAATGAAGTGTTTATCTAATTGAGAAAACAAGTGCTTATGATAGAGATTTTTTTCAGAAGGTGCTTGCGAGAATGTATAAAATTTTTTAAAAATAGCCGCTAGACTCTTTGTTGAGCTATAAGAGGGTTCTGAAAGGAGTTTGCTCTGTGTAACATCAGCGGGTGGGTGAGTAGTATTTAGCAGCTCGTGTATAAATAAAGGAAGTGTTATATAGTCAGGAATTAACTGTTTTTCATGACAAACTTCAGTGAATAAATGTTTGACAAGGGAGTCTGAAGAAGAGAAAATGGTCGACCCCATGAAAATGTGGTTACTCGTAGCATTAGTAAGTTCTCTACGTAGCCAATGCCCTGTTTCTGTATTGGCAACAAGAATCCATCTTTTAGTAAATGGCTGTTGATAAGTAGAAAATAGATCTTCTGCAAGTTTAGCTAATAGATGAATGGGAGAGTTGCTAAAAATTGTCTGACTATGTTTGGTCGCGTTCATGGATATATCAATACAGAAAAAGTCTTTTCGTGCTTTAGTAATAACGCATTTTCTTACGATATTAAATGATAATCTCTACAAGTTTCTTTTAGTATTTTTCCTTCTTGAAGGAAAAAGTTTAACAGAGAATGCTAAGATATTATCCTACGTAAGTTTATTCTTTGCTTTACCGTTTCTACTGCTAGCACCTTTAGCCGGAAGTTTATCAGACAGGTATCAGAAACGGAACATTATCTTAGCCACGCGTCTGGTAGAGATCGTTTGTACAGTGCTGGGGCTATATTTCTTTTACATACAATCTGCGATTGGCGGTTATGTAGTTTTGATCCTTATGGCAAGTCATACAGCTATTTTCGGTCCCGCAAAAATGGGGATTCTTCCGGAGATGTTGCCTTTAGATTATTTATCTAAAGCCAATGGCATAATGACTGCTGTGACTTATACAGGAAGTATTTTAGGATCGTGTTTTGCTCCTTTGCTTGTTGATCTTACAAAAAATCTCGCAGTTAATTGTTACGTACTTTCAACATCATTTTGTGTTATTTCTTCAATTGTGAGTACATTTGTTTCTCTGAGAATACGCCCAAGCAATATTAAAAATCGTAGTCAAAAAATTACTTACGTAAGTTTTAAGGATCTCTGGGAGATCTTAAAAGATACACGTCACGTACACTATCTAACTTTATCAATTTTCCTTGTTGCTCTTTTTCTTTTAGTCGGAGCCTATACACAGGTAGAAATCATTCCCTTTGTAGAGTTTACTTTGGGCTACCCTAAACATTACGGAGGTTATTTATTCCCTCTTGTAGCTTTAGGTGTTGGCGTTGGATCCTATGTTACGGGATGGCTTTCCGGGAAAGATATTAAATTAGGTTATGTGCCTATCATGACTTTAGGCTTAGGCGTTGCCTTCATGGGCCTTTATGCTGTCTCTTGTTCTTTAGTCGGAGTGATGTTTTTCCTGCTCCTCTTAGGATTTTTAGGCGGGGTATATCAAGTGCCTCTACATGCTTATGTACAATACGCTAGCCCTGAACATAAGCGAGGACAAATTCTAGCTGCAAATAACTTTTTAGATTTTGTCGGAGTATTAATTGCAGCTGGAATCGTAAGGATTTTAGGGTCAGGATTGAGTTTGCCCCCAGAGACGAGCTTCTTGTATATGGGGATAATCATTTTCTGTATAGGGTTATGGATTTTGTGGATTTGGAAAGAGCTGGTCTATCGTTTGGTACTCAGTGCTGTATTAGTAAGACAGCTGGGAAGCTATCTTAGACTCCCTAAGTCAATAATTCCTGTTTGTTACATGGTGCGCACTCATTCTTATCAAGAAGTGCGTCGTGTATTAGCTATGCTACCAAAAACGATACGTAGCACTGTTGTAATATTAGATCAGAAATTACAACCAGGTTGGACAACTAGAATAATTTCTTACTGTGTGCCTACAGTAATTTCTGATCTTAATGATACGAGTGATCATAGTATGAAAGAAGCCTGGGCTGTTTTACAGGCCAAGCGTTTGCAGATACTGTTGAAAAAACAACCGGATCTTTGTGTAGTTTGCTTGGGAAAAGAAGAGAATATTGAAATATTTTCTAAAGTGTTGCTGGAGCAAGGAATTAATATTAAGAATGTTTTCTTGTCGTGCAATAAAGTTTCTTACCGAAGAAAAATTTATGATCTATCCTTGAACGAGGCTGAATAAGCCTAGTTCAAGGAATAATTTATCAATTCTTAATGTGAACAAGAACAGCAGCAGCTAGGGGCTTCTTCCTTCTCTGCCGTGCTTTCGCATAGATGCATACGACGGAAAGGCTTGTTTCCTCTAGATGATGAAAAGGAGCGGATTCTCGGTGCTTGAGAACACTCTTGAGAACAGCATCCTTTTGTTGAGTCGATACAATTTTCACAACAGATGAATAGATTGTTACAATCGGTATTGGCACAATTGTAATAAATATCGCAGTCAGTTTCACAATGAGAGCATTTGGCAATAGGAGCCACATCGGTATCTGTTTCATCGATAGGCACTGCCATACGATCGTCAAATACGAATAGTTTTCCTCGCCATTTACCTGTTCCCACAGCTTGACCGTAGGCTATAACGCCACCGTCGAGTTGATAAACTTCTTTAAAACCTTTTTCTAAGAGCAGAGAAGAGTATAACTCGCAGCGTATACCACCGGTGCAATACATCATCACAGGGGTGGTCTCGGGGTCATGCTCTTTAGATAACCGTTCGGCATACTCGGGGAATTCACGGAAAGTTTCAATGTCTGGAAGAACAGCGTTTTCAAAATGCCCGATTTTCCATTCGTAATTATTCCTTACGTCTAGAACTAGACAGCGATTCTCTTCCAGTTTTTCATGCCATTCTTTTGGAGAAATATGTTTACCTTGAGTAGAAAGATCCACATCGCAACCAAGAGCTACAAGCTCTTTGCGATACTTCACAGTCACACGAGGGAAAATATTTTCTTCAATGTGATGAATTTTAAATTTTACATTTGAAAATCCAGGACGCTGTCTTAGCCAGTTCATGTAGTGCTCTGCGTCGGGTTGATAACCACTAAACTGGCCATTAATTCCCTGTTCAGATATGTAGATACGACAAGAAACATCTAGATTTTTAAATAGTTCCTTGTGCAACGCGATTTCCTCTTGAGGATTATCTACACGAGTCAAATAATAATAAGCTAAAGCGTAATAATTCTTTTTCATAAGAAATACCCTAGCATATTCTCGGAAATAATTCCATTGTAGAAAATTAGGATTGGAACTAAAATGCTCTTTGGTATTTTGTCAAGTAGATGAGTAGTCGTTTTTCTTTATTAGCGAAGAAAATCTTCCAGGTTATACCGAAAATAGTGCCGCTACCTTTGTCTAAAATAAAGAAGGCCGGGGAGGCGTGAATAATTTCTAAGGACTAAATAAAGGACTAAAATACATGGCTCGATATTGTGGCCCTAAAAATAGAATAGCAAGGCGTTTTGGAGCGAATATTTTTGGAAGAAGCCGAAACCCTCTGCTCAAAAAGCCCCATCCTCCAGGTCAGCACGGTATGCAGAGAAAGAAAAAGTCTGACTACGGTCTTCAGCTTGAGGAAAAGCAAAAATTAAAAGCTTGCTATGGCATGATTTTGGAAAAGCAGCTTGTGAAGGCTTTCAAAGAAGTTATTCATAAGCAAGGCAGCGTCACAAAGATGTTCTTAGAAAGATTTGAATGTCGCCTGGATAACATGGTTTATCGCATGGGATTTGCTAAGACTATTTTTGCAGCACAGCAGTTAGTTTCTCACGGTCACGTATTAGTAAATGGGAAGAAAGTAGATAGAAGATCCTTTTTCCTACGCCCTGGAATGCAAGTTTCTCTAAAAGAGAAGTCTAGAAAGTTACAGTCAGTTCAAGAATCTTTAGAAAATAAAGATGAAAGCTCTTTACCATCCTATATTTCTATAGATAAGAATGGTTTTAAAGGAGAACTTTTAATGTCTCCGGAACAAGATCAAATGGAAGCACAACTTCCTCTGCCTGTTGACATTTCTGTTGTTTGTGAGTTCTTATCTCACAGAACATAAAGAAAATCTCTTTCTTCCAAGAAGAGAGGCGTCGACTAGTCTTAGTTGACGCTTTTGGTTTCTTTTTTTCTTATTTCTGAAAACTTTTTAACTGGCGAATTTCTTTGGTCCATAGATCTGGACCTCCGGGAGTCTCTAGATATTTAGGGATCATTCGAGTATGTTCGTTAGTCATAAGAAATTTGAAACTTTCGATACCTATATCTCCTTCCCCTAACGGTGCATGACGATCCTTATGTTGTCCTAAAGGAAACATAGAGTCATTAAGATGAAAAGCTCTTAAATATGATAGACCTATATTGTCATCAAAATTTTTGAGTACTTGCTTCCAAGACTCTGGAGAGGTAATATCGTAACCAGCAGCGAAGATATGACAAGTATCTATGCAAACTCCTACGGGAATTTTGTGCTTAAGTTTGTCTATTAGATAGCCAAGTTCTTCAAAATTACTACCGACAAGGGTCCCTTGACCTGCTGTAGTTTCCAAAAGGACGACAAGGGGAGGAGAATCTTCAAATAAGGGCTCCATCAAAGAAAAACTTGAAACAATTCTATCTAAGCAAGCTTCTTTAGAGTCATTGACAGCTGCCCCAGGATGGAAATTAACGAAGTTGATTCCTAAAGATCTGCAATCCTCGATTTCTTGCTGTATACAGACGCGGCTTTTTTCTAGGATTTCTGGATTAGGAGCTCCGGGATTAATTAAGTAGCCGGCATGGCTCATAATATAAGATAGAGAAGTCTCTTCAAGAGCTTTTTTAAAAGAATGTATTAGAGAATCAGTGAGAGGACGCCTACGCCACTGTCTCTGGTTAGCGGTAAACATTTGAATAGTAGAAGCCCCAATTTCTTGCCCTTCGTAAATGGCATTTTGAAGGCCTCCAGCGGCGGATGTATGAGCACCCAACAAAGGAACTTGGGGAGGCGGAAATACCTGCATTTTAATGCTCCAAAAATCTCTATCTGGTATGGATAAATCAAGTATTAAGGGAGTAAGACATTTTAATGAATAAAAAAGACGGCCAAGGATCAGTAGCCAGCTCACTTTTTAATTTATTGTCAGGAACCTTTTTTAGTCGCGTAACAGGAATGTTACGTGAAATTGTTATGGCAGCTTATTTCGGGGCCGATCCTTTAGTAGCAGCTTTTTGGTTAGCATTCAGAACAATTTTCTTTTTAAGGAAAATTCTTGGAGGACCTATTTTAGGGCTGGCGTTCATTCCTCATTTTGAATTTTTAAGAGCACAAGATACAAGTCGTGCTGCTTTTTTCTTTAAAAGCTTTTCAAGATTTTTTTGTCTTAATGCCTGCGTATTCACACTAGTTATCGAAATGGGGTTAGGAACATGGTTGTATTATGCTCACGGAAATACCGCTGATGCCTTACAGCTAACCATGATCCTCTTGCCATCAGGCATATTCCTTATGATGTATACGGTGAACTCAGCTTTGCTACATTGTGAGAAAAGATTTCTCAGTGTTGGTTTAGCTCCCGCCGTTGTTAATGTGCTTTGGATTCTTACGGTATTTCTCGCAAGACATAGTGATCCACGAAAACGTATTGTCGGATTATCAGTAATCCTTGTCATAGGGTTTATTTTAGAGTGGTTTGTTACCGTGCCTGGCGTGAGGAAATTTTTAAAAACAGCAACAACCCCGCCTAAAGAACGGGATAGTATAAAAGCTTTGATAGCTCCGCTATCATTAGGATTGCTCTCTATGGGAGTTTTCCAAATAAATCTTCTAACCGATATGTGTTTGGCCCGCTACATACATGAAGTTGGCCCGCTATATTTAATGTATTCCATACGGATACAACAACTGCCCGTACACCTGTTTGGTCTCGGAGTCTTTACCGTTCTTTTGCCCTCTATTTCTCGATGCGTTCAAGAAGATAATAACGAGGAAGGTTACGAACTTATGAAGTTCGCCTTGAATCTTACAGTTTCTGTAATGGTAATTATGACCATGGGATTGCTTCTCCTTGCTCTTCCCGGAGTTCGTGTGCTCTATGAGCATGGTTTATTCCCCACGAGTGCTGTACATGCTATCGTCCAGGTCCTACGTGGATATAGTGGAAGCATCATTCCCATGGCGCTTATTCCTTTGATTTCTGTGCTTTTTTATGCACGGCGTCACTACACTATACCTTTAGTTATCGGCATTATAGCTGCTATAGCTAATATGATACTCAATGTAGTTTTTGGTTGTTGGTTGATAAAACATGTTTCAGGATTAGCTTACGCAACTTCTCTTGTTTCCTGGGCACAACTATATTTTCTCTGGCAATATGCATCAAAAAAACATCCTGCATATTCTGGATTAATGTGGATTACATTTAAACGTTCTATAAAGGTTGTTGGGGTTGCGTGTTTAGCCTTCACAGTTACTCTAGGGGTTAATATTCTTACGCATACTACATATGTAATTTTCCTTAGTCCTATTACACCATTACCTTGGTCTTTATCATCTTTTGTAGCGCAAAGCGCTGCTTTTTTCTCTGAAAGCGTCATTTTCTTGGCTTTTTTGTTTGGTTTTGCAAAACTGCTTCGGGTAGAAGATCTTGTAAACTTAACATCTTTTCAATATTGGAAAGGACGCCGAAGCTCTTTGCATAATTCACCAGTTATGCAAGATAGTCAGAATTAGCGAGTTGTTTCCTCCTTTCTCATTTGCAACTGTTTGGTTAGGGTTGTCCAAATAACCATCCTTTTCGATCTTCTCATGTTGAATAATTAAATCGACGCTAAGGAAACTATGAAAAAATATATTTATCAATGGTTAGTGTGCATGACCCTATCGACAGTAGCGTCTCAAGGGTTTGCAGATACACCTTCTGGAATACAGAGAACAAGCGATTCTCAAACATTTATGAACTTAGATGATGTGAAGGCGTATTTAGATACTCGTGGTTTTGTAGAAACCAGAAAACGAGGTGGAGTGTTAAAATTAGCGGGTGATGTACGTGTTAAGTGGATCCATGCTAGAGAAGATATAAAGACGCCTCCTGCTCAGCCAGATAAATATAAACCATTACCAGTAAATCGCTACCGTAGCGAATTCAATCTTTATGTAGATTATAATGCTGATAGAACTTGGCTAACTTCAGAAATGAGTTGGGCAGCAATTGCTGGAGGAGAATCTTCAGCTGCCGGTATGGATATCGACAGAGCCTTCTTAGGATACCGTTTCTACGAAAATTCAGAATCTCGTACAGAACTCTTTGCAGAAATCGGCCGTTCTTCTTTAGGCAGTATTTTTGAATCAGAAGTTCAATTTAATAGTAATTTTGATGGTCTCCATCTTTATGCAACTCGTCGTCTCAGCGAACGTTTCCCCTATAATGTAATCATCCATGGTGGACCTTTCGTAGTAAATATGGCGAAAAAGCATTATGCATGGGTTGTTGAAGGTATTGTTAACAAACTACCAGGAAATTTCTCTATTAAATGTAGCGTTATTGATTGGAATTCCTTCTCTCCTTCAGAAGCTCCAGATCCTGCAAAAACAGCAACAGGTCCTGTTGTTGCTGATTTGAAGTATAAATATTGCGTATGGCAATGGTTAGTTGGTAAACACTCTCAATTACCTTGGTTCCACGGAAAGAAAAAGCCTTTGTATGTCTACGGTGCTTATTTGACAAACACCTTAGCAAAAGCAACCACAACAACCTTAAATGAAAAGCAAAATAGAGCTTGGTTCGTTGGAGGAACTTTAGGTAGATTACGAAAAGCTGGGGATTGGTCAGCAACAGTACGTTACGAGTATGTAGAAGCTTTGGCAATTCCTGAAATCGATGTTTCTGGTATCGGAAGAGGAAACCAGCTGAAGTACTGGTTCGCTCAAGCTATTGCTGGAAAGTATGATCCTAAAGAGGCTAATGGATTTACGAACTATAAAGGTGCTTCCTATCTTCTTATGTACGGAATCACAGATTCCCTATCTTTCAGAGCCTATGGAGCTTACTCCAAGCCTGCAGATAGCCGTTTAGGTAGCGACTTTACTTACAGGAAGTTCGATCTTGGGTTAATTTCTGCATTTTAATCTGATTTTAATAAAATCTTTAAAAATAGCTCACGTCTAATTAAAAGATGTGAGCTTTTTTTTTATGTTTTATAATGAAGAAAAGATTTTATTAGTTTTTTATTATTATGGTTAATCCTGTCGGCCCTATAGATGAATCAAAAAACATTGCTCCTGCAGACCTATCTACCTTAGGTATGGAGGCTAGCGCAGCAAATCGTAGCTCAGAAGCTGAAGCGATATCCGGAGCCGCGGGCAAGCCCGGACCGTCTCAGCCTTCTGTAGAAACTTTAGGACGACTGAGATCTTTAAGCTCAGCCAGGAGCGCTCTGTCTAACTTTTTTGATAAGATAGCTGCTTTCTTCTCAGGAAAAACAGTTCCTTCAAGTTTTGATGAGGCTAAGACACAAGCTGATAGTGCTAAAAATGCTTTGCAAAGCGCACAGACTTATGATCAGTTTAAGACTGCTCTACAACAGCTTCAAGATGCTATCAAGTATATGGAGAAATTAGCTACTACTGATGAACAGAAAGCAGTAGCTAATACTTGGAAAACTAATCTTGCTGCACAGCAATCTACTATCGATAAAATTAATCAGTTAGGCAGCATCCTCGATGAGAATAAAAAGCTTTTAGAAGCAATAAAGACTACCTCATCTATTGATCAGGTTACAGGTGCTGCTGGACAGATAGAAGTCAATAAAGCTGCTGCCGCGGCGCTTATTGAAGAGTTAAAGAAAGCAGGTGTTAACTATCCTGTGATAGATAATCTTGAGAGTAGTATTACAACTTCTGGAACAGAAGTTACTACATTAGCCTCTGCCTTAATGGAAGCCTATGCTGCGGGGAAAAATAGTGCTGCGGCTGTTGAGCAAGCCAATGCAAATAACAGTCCTGCAAATATAGAAGCCTCTAAGCAGACAATCGAAGAAGCAAAAAAGGCTATAGATGCTGCTCTTGCTTTAGCTCCAAACTCTCCTATAGCTAAAGCAGCTCAAAAAGAACAACAACAAGCGGCCAAAGACATTCTCAATGTTAAGCCTAGCGGTGGTAGCGATGTACCTATCGGAGGACCTGGAGCTCCTAGTAGCGTGGGGACTTCTCAAAATCGCGGAGCTACCTTAGGCGAAGTCCGTGTGTCGATGTTGCTTGCCGATGTTGATAACGAAACCGCAGCAATAATTATGCAAGGTTTCAGAAATATGATTGATAACTTCCACGCTCAAAACTCTGATTTTACAGCTCCGTTGGAAGAGGTTCTAAATCAAGTAGCAGACTTATCAACCCAGATCAACCCTGCGGATGCAGAGGCTACAGCACAGCTACAACAAATACAACAAGCTCTACAAGACGCGCTGCAAGGAACAGCGGGTCAAGACGGCATGATCAATGCCTTAGGAGCAATAACAACAGCAGCGTCGATTTCCACGGGAGCTCCAATTGCTTCCGCGAATCAAGGTGGATCAGCTGTAAAGCAGCTTTACAAAACAGGATCTACTGCCTCGAGTTCTAAATCTTATGCCGATTCTTTATCTGCGGGTTATGATGCATATCAATCTCTAAATGATGTTTACTCACGTAGTAGTGCGTCTAATCGTGAGGTTTTAGATCGTACATCTACACCAGCATTAACACAGACAGTTTCTAGAACAGAAACTCGACCTCGTGATAACGATAATGCTGCTCAACGTTTTGCAAGAATTATAGCTGGAAATAGCAATACTCTTGGTGATGTTTATGCATCGACAGGCGTGTTACAAACATTACTAAGCGAATTACAAAATAATCCCCAAGCGAATGAAGAAGAAATCAAACAGAAGCTGACATCTGCGATTACAAAAGCTCCGCAGTCAGGTTATCCTCATGTACAGATTTCTAACGATTCTACTCAGAAGTTTATCGCTAAACTTGAGGATGAATTTACTCGAGGATCGAAAAGACTTGCTGAGGCAAAAGAAGCTGCATTTGAGAGGCAGCCTTTGTTTATCCAGCAGGTGCTGGTGAACATAGCTTCACTATTCTCAGGATACCTACAGTAAAATTAAGAATTTTCTAGGAAGATTTGTTCCAAAAAAAGCTCGCTTTGTATTTTGTAAGGCGGGCTTTTTCTATGTTTCAATTTAGATGTGATTAGGGCTTATTTTGATATCTGAAATATCATGGAATTTAAGTGAAAGTTAGATGGAATAGAAAAAATGGAGAACCAACCGGTTCTCCATTTCAGTTAAGTTATCTAATTAGGGTAAATTTCACCTACTAGCTTGGAAAGGATCTGATTCAGCACTTGCATAGATGTTGATACTAATGTCCACTCTTGTTGTACGTTAGTCATCTGGTTTTGCAAGTTTAACTGCTGAGTTTGTCCTTGAGTAGTGTAGTCTTGCTGATCAGCTTGGATCTGAGTAAATAAGGGTCCTAAACCACCCGTAGGTGTTATATTAGGGAATCCATTGGAAATAAACCCCTCTAAAGAAGCTAAAGTAGGAATCCAATCTTTAGGACCAGTAATTTTAAATACGCTACTATTGTACTTATTATCTTTTGTTTGCTCTTCGATTTTCAGGTTGGATAGTAGTGCGTTTAGAAGGTTAAGCTGATTAAATGTAATTGTTAGAGAGTATTTATAGTTGGAAGTTGCGTTAAGCATCTCAGATTTTTGAGATGAGGAGATATTGGGTAATTTATCAATTTTACTTAGTAATGCCTCTACCAAACCTTGAGCTCGTCGGCAACGATCTGTATCACGAGTTATGTATTCTTTTTCTTTGGATAGGGCAAGGCAGGTCTCAAAATAATCCCCACAGAACAAATCTTTACCTTCTTTACTTTCGATAAGGTAGGAAGAGAGATTGTAATACACGGAAGTTGTAGAGAAGTGATTTGTAATTTTTAAAAGGTCATTAATTGCGTTTGCGGCAAGGTTGTTGAAGTTAATCTCTTCTATTAAAGGATTTAAAAAGGCAGATTGTTTAGGTAATTGCGAGTTTAAAATTAGATAAATAAATGCAGAGCCCAAACTCTCTGAATTTAACCAGCTTTCTACGGCTTTCTTACGGTCAGCTGTAAAACTAGCGTCCGCGGGATTATATTCCTTATATTTTTTATCTAGCTCCGCAATTTGTTGTTGGAGTTGTTTAATGTGGGCGTCAGCAGCTGTTTTGAAATCTCCTAGTACTTTGGTTGCTTGAGATGAGAAATTGCCATCAATGTTAGAGATTTTTAATATCTGTTGTACAAAATTATCAAAATTGGGGATTTGATAACCTTTTTCAGCTTTAACATAATTAGTTAAGTTACTGGATATTGATATGATTTCTGTCCCAACTTGTTCGAAGAATTTATAATTTTTGATAGCAAGTCCTTTCCCCGATAAAAAGGTTTGTACTTGATCTTGAGTTTGTACCGCAGTTTGTAGAGTATACTCTGAAATTTCTTGGAAGGCGTTCATTTTCGCAATGAATTTAGTTACAGAGGTGCCATTTCCTATAGTAAGTTCTAGATATTTAGGAACGTGTGTGTCGAAAATTGCTCTTTCTGAATCCGTGAGATTCCCTTGCATCTGGGATAGACTGGTCAGACCCGCGTTAGCTTCCATAGCGGCGGTTACTAAAACAGAGGTATAATCTTTTCCTGCTACAATATTTTTAGACTCATTTACCCAGGAAGTATAGGAACTGACACCTTGTTGAAATGCCGCTAATTGATTTTCTAGAGTCTGTTTTTCGTTTTCTATTGAAGAACGTACCGTAGTTAGATTCTGTACAGCAGCTTGATAGGCTCCTGTAATTCCTTCTCGGTATATAGCAGCATCACGCGGTTTTAGATACAAATCTAGGGAAGCTTTACTGGGTAGGTCTGTGGCTTCATAAATCTTTTTTAAATCTGCATCACTTAATGAATTTTGAGTCAGAAGATCGCTCAAAGCAAGCTGTGTTTTAATAATGTCTTCTTCTCCTCCTAATGCAGGAACTTTTTTTACAGCATCCGTAAGGCCGTTAAAAATAGCGCGAAGCATTATCATTCCGTTGACACTTTGTGCGTTATCTTTAGTAGGATCGGGGACTTGTGCTTCAATAGCTTTCATACTTTCCATCATTTTGAGAGTTTCCTCCCCGATAGATGATCGATAAGCCATGAATTGTTTTTTCACATGAGCATCGAAAAAATCTGATGCGAATTGATCAGCATATTCTTCGATAGTTTTCTTGATTTCCTTTTTTGAGGCTTCTGCAGATTCAAGCTTAGCTGACAGTTTGTCTTGACCTTTCTTGATTTCAGTAGCCTGCTCTTTTTTTATTTGCTCAAGGATATCTTGCTTACTTGGTTCATAGCAGTTATTGAATACAGTGGCTTGTTGAGCAGAGGTAAGCGAAGAATTACCAAGAAAGGGTTTAACTAATGTGATAGCGAGGGTGACAGAAGCTATCTGTGCCAGATTAACGTCCGGAGTTGAAGCCATAAAAGCTGCCAAACCATCAAGGATAAGAGGTACAAGATTTACAGCTGTTTCTCCTTGAATACTTGCGATAGTTTTAGAACTCCCCGGAGCAGGATTTGGATTACTGCTTGTATGACGTCTGGGTGCTACAGGAGGGGAAGGGAATATAGTGTTGTTTGGGTTCAGTAACATAGAAGCCTGGACATTACCAGCTTCTATAACCGACGCCAAACGTTTTAAAACATACAACCCAGAATTCAATGCTTCTATGTCTATAGCTGGCTGAGCTTTAGCGTCAAAATTAGAAAACTTATGGTTTAATTTAATATTAAATAAACCATCACCCGAAACTGTTTTAGGCCTGTTCTGTATATAAAAAGAAGACATAGAAATTATTTTTATAATTTTTATTTTATTTTCTTATTTTATGAACTTTTTTTCTATTCTGCTTTTTAATTAAAATTTTTTATTTTTCTTATAATGTTGCTAGTTTTGTTTTTAAGAAAAACTATTTATTTTTGATTAATTATAAAAATAGTTTTCATGTTAATTTTATTAAAAATAAAAGTTAACAACACTGTTCTCCGTATGGATATCATCAATAGTTATTCTGTTTCAGCAAATTATAAAAAATTGCCGATAGCACCTTGTTCAGAGTCGATACAAAAAAGACATCAGTTATTGGAGAGTATTTTTCATTATGAAAGAACTGAAGCTGAGCGTCATATTGTACAACGTCTCTTGTGTATTTTAGATCAACAATCTGATGAAAAATACCGACAGTTAATAGAGAAACTTCGTAAATCCGAAATAGAAGATCGGGTGGTGAGCAAGAAGAGCCATACTGTTGCTATTCATCGTAAACCCTTATCTGATTTACATTCGCCGATTGCAGTAGTGGCTACAACATCTGCTGTAGGAGTGAGTGGGAGTCCACGTACAGAAGACCCTTTCTACAATGGTACCAAACAACAGTGGGCAAATAACCTCCTGAAGCAGATCCAAACAGTTGTTAATGCAATTGTAACAGCAGGGAGTAGTTCTTCCTCGTCTACGGATTTAGAGGCTCTTAAAAAGATCCAAACAGAAGTAAATCGTTTAGTTGATGCTGGTGTAAACTTAACGAATAAGGATTTCGAGTCTTTATATGCTCTTCCTACACAGATTTTCACTACTGTTCAACGATCTACTATTTTTACAGGTGGTCAGAAAACAGATTTTATAAATCAGTTAGCAGAAAAATATGGCAACGCCACTCAATTGGCACAGATTTTTGCCGATGGCCGTGTTGAGGGACTGAAAGATGTTCTTGGTGTGGTTAAGACTAAGTTAACCGATGAAGAATTTACTATTTTCCTGGGTATTCAAGAAGAACTGAACCAATTACAATCTTCAGTGAAAACTTATGATCAAGAGAAATTTGATCGCATAGATGCAGTAGGAGATCAACTTGCGGATACTATTAGTATCTCTGCCTTATCAAGAAATGATAAAATCGATTTATGTGCTCAGATTTCTTATTTATATAAAGATCAAGTGGCTGCTGTAGAGTCTTTTAATACGGTTATTGAAGCAACAATTTTTGTGAACCGTCACCAAGAAGCTATTTTTGCTCAGGTATCCAGTTTAGTAGCCTCTCTAATGGGGGTATTTGCGCCTATTGACTTAGGAAAAGTAACTTCTGAGATTAGTAGTGCTGCGATTGCTGGAGCACTACAAGCTGTTAGAGCAATTAATTCTAGATTCAATGATCTAACAGCAGAACAACAAACATTAGTTAATAACGCTGTGAAGGCTATTTCAACCTTTAAAGGAGAGGAGTACATAGCTGCTGTCTGGGCTTATTTTGTTGCTTCGACTGTTCTTGCAGACAAACCAACAGCAAATCTTAGTGAGGTCGGGTCTGCAGTTGCTGAAGCTGCCAAGGAGATAGAAAACACAACATCATTTACGCTAGCTGCATCTATTAGATCCACTATGAACAAAATTCAAACGGCAAGTGGGACATTTATTCCCACTAATAATAATAGTGAAAGTTATACGATCTACTCACAAAGTACAGGCTCTAGTAAAGTAACTATTAATGCTAGTCTTTTAAATCGCGGTAGTGTGGGTTTTTTGCCGAATATAACTGGAGCAGCAAATAGAGAAGCCGAATCGACTGCTAGAGCATATTTTAAATTTAAAGGTTTAGCTGAAGTAGAAACAGCGAAATTGCAATCTAAGGTGGAAGAGACTCAGAGTCAGCATAAAGCTTTTCAAGATCTAAAAACTGAGCTTTATAAAGATCAGCTATTTGCTCAAGCTAATGAGTTGCAAACCATGGCCTTGCCCTCGGCTGTAGCTTCCGTATTAATCGATCGTTATATGCCTAAGGAAGTGGATTTTCTAAATGGCATCTATGCTCAACTTTATTATAGCAATTTAGGCTCATCGGTTGGCAATGCTATGATAGATGCTATTTCAGAATATGTTAATGCTGCTACCTATTTCAATTTCGCTAGTTATGTTGGCCAACAGCCTGCTGTGGGACAAGGGGGGAAGGATGAGTTTCCTGGTACAGCAGATAGTGCTCGAAATAAATTAGAGACAGAACGTCAAAAGGCTGCTGCGTATCTTAAAAGTACACAGAATGCAGAAAAAGTTTTAGAAGAACAAGTGGACAAAGTTACTAAGGATTCGAAAATCACTAATGAGCAACGGACTCGTATTATCGATTCCTTAAATAACTATAGAGATAATCTGAATGCTATATCGGGATCTCTGGTGCTTTTGCAAAACTATTTAGCTCCTCTAGGCGTGGATAATGGTTCTATTAATGGGACTTTTAAGGTCACTGGAGGTGCGGAACAGTGGCAAGCACGATTAGAGATCTTAGAGGATGCCTTAGTATCGGGATTATCGGGTAATGCCATCAATGGGGGTATGTTCCCATTGCAGGCAACTATACAATCTGATCAGCAATCTTTTGCTGATATGGGTCAAAACTATCAGTTAGAATTACAAATGCATCTAACATCTATGCAACAAGAATGGACGGTTGTTGCGACTTCTTTACAAGTATTAAACCAAATGTATTTGAGTTTGGCTAGAAGCTTGATGGGATAGCATCTTTCTTAAAATTATAAGATTTTTCTTATAATTTAGTGTAGCTGGCATGATTCTCGCTCCTTGTCTTCTTGTGAAAGCAAGAAAAGATAGGGAGGAGATCATGTCCACACCGCATATTCAACAAGAATTAGCACGTTTAGAATTCATTAATGATCAGCTGCGTACAGAACTAGAATATGTAAATACGTTGTTGTGTGATATAGGATTTCCTGAAGGATTAACTACTATCAAAGCGATAGCTAAAGAAGTTCTCACAGAAGATGATTTCTTAGATTAATAAGAGAAGGAATCTCCAAGATAGTGCTGTTTTACCATAGGATTGGCTATCATTTGTGAGGAAGATCCTTCGAAGAAAATCTTTCCATCAATGATGAGATAGCAACGATCAGCTATAGAAAGTAATTCCTTAGCGTTATGATCCGTAATGAGAATACCAATACCACGACTAGAGAGAATTTTAATTAGGTATTTGACGTTTTGAATAACCAGGGGATCAACGTTGGCAAAAGGCTCATCAAGTAGAAGAACGCTGGGGTTTAAAGCTAACACACAAGCGATTTCCAATCTCCGTCGTTCTCCTCCGGATAGTGTTCCTGCTTTTTTATTAATGCATGAGGCTAGCTGCAGATCATCGATTAGTGTGTCTAAAAGGTGGGATTGTTGTTTTCTAGCCTTGTAGATAATCTCCAAGATACAAATGAGATTTTCTTTTACTGTGAGATCTTTGAATACCGTAGGCTCTTGAGCTAAATAGCCAATGCCTAACCTTGCTCGGTGATCCATTGTTCTTTTAGTAACGTCAGTATTTTTAAAGATAATCTTTCCTGAGTCAGGACGGATTAATCCTACTGTAAGATAGAAAGCTGTTGTTTTTCCTGCACCGTTAGGGCCTAAAAGTCCAACAACCTCTCCTGCATTTACCTCAAAAGAGACATCGTTGGTGACAGGCTTTTTGTTATACTTTTTTACTAAGTTACAAACAGAAAGTATCGGCATAAAAACTCACTTTCTCAATAAAGATAGGGATAAGGTTTTCATGCCTCCCACAGCACGTTCTTCAGGAGCATCGGGATCAGGATGGATAGGATCTACATGAAAGCGACAATCATAAATATTTAAAGAGCAATCTTGATAGTTTAGCAAACCGCCATTGCCTTGAAATGTCATAAGCTTGTCTAAATCTTGAGTATGGATATGCCCTGAAAGCTTGGATAAAGCTTCCTTACATGCATAATTTGCATCAGAGAAATGAAGCTCCATACAGGATTTATCTACATGGCAGTTAAAAAACTGCCGTTCAGGAGAAGCAATTTGCTTATGTATTCCGAGTTTTTTAATTTTTAGAAAAGGGGGGGCCTTTTCAAAATGCTTGTTCATACAAGACACATCACAAATGCTATCTACTTTGATTATAGCAATAATTGTTGTGCAGGCAATACCGAATATCCCTAAGGAACACAACAAGCCGTAGAATAAGAATTTGGTCATACTGGGGCCATCTCAAATGAACGTACACAAGTATAGAGTTGATCCCATATTGGAAGAAGGGCTTCGAAGGTTTTTAAAGACAACATAGAAGCCGCATCGCTTTTCGCTATAGTTGGATTAGAATGTGTTTCTATGAATAAACCATGGGCTCCTGCAGCTAGAGCAGCTCGCGTTAATGTGGGGATAAACTCTGTTTGCCCGCCGCTATGGGTTTTTAATCCCCCAGGAAGTTGAACGGAATGCGTCCCATCAAAAACTACAGGAAAACCCATATCCGAAAGTACAGGAATAGAGCGCATGTCTGAAACAAGATTATTGTAGCCAAAAGAGCAGCCTCTTTCAGTTAAAATAATCTTATTGTTCCCAGTAGAGAGAACCTTATCTACAGGACCTTGCATATCCCAAGGGGAAAGAAACTGGCCTTTTTTAATATTGATGATAGCATTTGTCTGTGCAGCAGAGACGAGAAGGTCGGTTTGACGACATAAAAATGCAGGAATTTGAAGAATATCACAGACTTCTGCTGCTGCACGAGCTTCTTCAGGAGAATGTACATCTGTAAGAATTTGCACGCCGAAGGTTTCTTTAACTTTAGCTAGGATACTTAAACCCTCGCTTATTCCTGGACCTCGATAAGAATTTATAGAAGAACGGTTTGCCTTATCGTAACTACTTTTAAAGATCCAATGAATACGGTCAGCATAAGGAGTAACTAATTCTTGAATTTTTGAAGCTATTTCTAACGTAGTTTCTTCTTCCTCTATCACACAAGGACCGGCAATAAGGATCATCTTATCTGAGAACATCGCGCGCACTCTTTTTCTTCCGTTAAAAAGCCACTATAGAGGTTTATTTGAAACAAGTCCACCCACGATTTTACGGAGAGAGCGCTCTTCGAGGAACACAGGGAAGTTCGACTGGGGTCGAGTCTTAATTGACTTTTTTAGATTTAGATTTATACTAGAGCCTGAATTATCCCTGTGCCTGGGCTGATGGTGCTATGCCCTTAGCCGAGGTTTAATATTCCTCGATAGATCTGGACCGATAGCTCAGTGGATAGAGCATTCGCCTTCTAAGCGAATGGCCGCAGGTTCAAATCCTGCTCGGTCCGAACTCCTTTTTAGAAATCTGTAGGCTTAAAGAAGATTGTTTCTTTTATTTGCCTGCGGAAGCTCCGCAGGCTGAAACAGAATAGGTTGGAGAGAATGAAATATTCTGGAAAATGTATTTAGCGGGAGAAGATTCTAAAACTATTTATCTTCCATAATTTCTAAGCTAACT